>JAAZLZ010000343.1 GCA_012799075.1 Bacillota bacterium | reverse complement strand
TGGCTTGCCGACGATGTTGCTCGTGCCGACCACCACCGCTTCTTTACCCTTAAGCTCCAGCCCCGTCCGGTCGATGAGTTCGATGATCCCTGCGGGGGTGCAAGGCTTCAAGCAGGGCTGACCGGTGACCAATCGCCCCACATTGACGGGATGGAAGCCATCCACGTCCTTGTCGGGACTGATTGCCTCCAGCACCTGGTGTTCATCCAGGTGATCCGGCAGAGGCAGCTGGACCAGGATGCCGTGGATCTGGGGATCCCGGTTGAGCTCCCCAATCAGGTCCAACAGCTCCTCCTGGGTGGTTTCCTTGGCCAAGGCGTACTCCCGGGAGTAAACGCCGATCTCCGCGCAAGCCTTTTTCTTCATATTCACATAAACCCTAGATGCAGGGTCGTCCCCCACTAAGACCACGGCCAAACCCGGAGTCAGGCCCTCTTTCTTCAGGCCCTTAATCTCTTCGGCCAACTGACCCCTGATCTGGGCCGCAACTTGCTTCCCATCGATAATCTGTGCTGCCATCGTGCAATCATCCCCCTCTGAGAGTTCTAGACAAGCGCTTTTTTCTGCAGATAGGCATGGATGCCCCGGGCGGCCTTCTTGCCGTCCCCCATGGCTTCGATGACCGTTGTGCCGCCGCTGGTGATGTCGCCCCCAGCGAAGATCCCAGGGATGCTCGTCTGCATTGTTTCTTGGTCCACCACCACGGTGCCCCATTTAGTCATTTCCAACCCCGGCAGGCTTTTAGTGAGAATGGGATTGGGACTTTGGCCGACGGCAATGATGACTGAATCGCAATCCAAGATGAATTCCGATCCGGAAATAGGCACCGGCCGCCGCCTGCCGCTCTGGTCGGGTTCTCCTAGTTCCATCTTGATGCACTCCATGGCCTTGACCCAGCCCCCTTCCCCAATGATCTTGGTCGGGTTGGTCAAGAGCCGAAACTCAATGCCTTCTTCCTCGGCATGATGGATCTCAGCGAGCCTCGCGGGCATCTCCTGTCTCGACCGGCGGTAGACAATGGTGACATCGGAGCCTAGTCGCAAGGCATTGCGAGCAGCATCCATGGCGGTATTCCCCGCCCCGACAACGATTACCTTCTTCCCCAGCTTGACGGGGGTGTCATAAACGGGAAACTCGTAGGCTTTCATCAGGTTGACCCTGGTTAGGAACTCATTGGCGGAGAAGACCCCATTAAGGTTTTCCCCAGGGATGTTCAAGAAGTGGGGCAGTCCCGCTCCAGCTCCGATGAATACAGCATGATAGCCCTTATCAAGGAGCTGCTCGACGGTGATGGTCCGCCCAATCACCACATTGGTTAAAAGCCTAACTCCAAGGCTTTCCACGTACTCGATCTCATGCCGCACAATACCCTTAGGCAGCCGGAACTCGGGGATTCCGTAGCTCAGCACGCCTCCAGGCACGTGGAGGGCCTCGAAGACGGTCACTTCATAACCTATCCGGGCCAGCTCCGCCGCGACGGTGAGCCCCGCAGGCCCCGAGCCAACCACCGCAACCTTCCCTTCCTGCTTCTTTGGTTCAGGCATCTTTTGGTCAGGGGCGTGGAGACGCTCCCAGTCCGCGGCAAAACGCTCCAGAGCACCGATGGCAATCGGCTCTCCCCGCTTGCCCAAAGTGCAGACCCCTTCGCACTGATTTTCCTGGGGACAAACCCGGCCGCAAATGGCGGGCAGGCTGTTTTTCTCTTTGATCTTGGCCGCGGCTTCGGCAAAGTTTTCTTCCGCGATGAGTTTAATAAAGGCGGGAATGTCAATTTCCACCGGGCACCCGGCCACACAAGGCTCCTTGGGGCAATGGATGCAGCGGCTTGCTTCCGCCGCCGCGTCTTCCGGGCTGTAGCCAAGGGCCACCTCCTGGAAGTTGCGTCCTCGCTGCTTAGGCTCCTGGCTTGGCATGTCAATGCGCTTTTTTATCCGTGACACCGCCCACCGCACCCCCTCTCATCCTGATGCATCGCAAAGGACAAGCGTTCTTTGTCCACATACTGGCTGTTTCGCGCCGCAAGCTCCTGGAAGTCCACCTGATGACCGTCGAACTCGGGGCCATCGGTGCAGCAGAACTTGGTTTCCCCGCCCACCGTCACTCGACAGGCGCCGCACATGCCGGTGCCATCCACCATCACAGGGTTTAGACTGACCACTGTCTTGATCCTGTGTTTTTTCGTCAGTTCGCAGGTGGCTCTCATCATGGGGATGGGTCCGATGGCGACGACCTGGTCGATGGTCGTCCCCCCGTCGATGAGCTGCTGCAAGAGATCCGTCACAAAACCATGGTGGCCGAAGCTGCCGTCATCGGTAGCATACATGACCCGGTCGCTGACCTGGGCCAGCTCCTCGGTGAAGAATAGTAGGGACTCACTTCGCGCCCCCATCAGGGTAATCACCTTGTTGCCCGCCTCTTTGAAGCCTTTGGCTTCGGGATAGATGATGGCCGTGCCGACGCCGCCGGAGACACAGACGACCGTTCCCACCTGTCGGATGTCGGCGGGGGTGCCTAAAGGGCCCACCACATCGGCCAGGGCATCGCCTACCTGCTTGCTTCGTAGATGGGCTGTGGTCTTGCCCACCTCTTGGACTACTATGGTGATCTTGCCTCCTTCGGTCGATGCAATGGTTAATGGAATCCGCTCCCCCCGCTCATCGACCCTCAGGATGACAAATTGTCCTGGACGCGCATTCGCTGCCACAAAAGGCGCATCCAGGACAAACAAGGTGATTTTCTCTGCCAGCTCACGTTTTTCAACGATTCGATACACACCCATCCCTCCTCGAGCCTGGATACAATGAATGCCCCGGGATCACCAGGGCACTAGGTCCAACCCGGTACTACTCCAACCGGCACCGAAGGCCCGCTCCAACCTTTAGCAGACGGCCCAGCCGCTCTCCCGCCGCCTCGAGATAGTAGATTGCCCTGGCCATGGCCGTTTCCAGGGAGGCCGGCCCTTCCAAAATCCCCATGACCACATCCACTCCATGATCGTAGACCGCCTCTGCACCAATGCCTATGGTGCCGGCCACAACCACCACCGGCTTGCTAAAATCCTTTGCCGTCCGCGCAACCCCAATCGGGGTCTTGCCATAGACGGTTTGACCGTCCACTGCCCCCTCGCCGGTGATGACCAGGTCCGCGGACTTCACCTTGTCGGCCAGGCCTACAGCCTCGATGACCAGATCGACTCCGCTGTGGAGGGTCGCATTTAAGAAGGCCATGAGTCCGGCTCCCAACCCCCCCGCCGCGCCGCTTCCGGGCACATCGGCCACATCTTTGTCCAAATCCCGCTTGATGACCTGGGCATACCGAGCCAGGGCGCCATCCAGCTCCCTAACCATTTGGGGTGTAGCGCCTTTTTGCGGGCCGTAAACGGCGCTGGCCCCCCGCTCGCCCAGCAGGGGGTTGTCCACATCACATGCAATGAGGAAGCGGGACTCTTTCAGACGAGGGTCCAAATCCACCAGATCGATCCGATCCAATTGGGCAAGATAGGCGCCGCCCAATAGAAGATCCTTTCCTTCCTTATCGAGCATCCGCCCGCCGAGGGCCTGGATCAGCCCTGCTCCCCCGTCATTGGTGGCGCTGCCCCCGATGCCGATGATGAATCGCCTGCATCCCTGATCCAGGGCAGCACGAATGAGCTGACCGGTGCCGAAGCTTGTTGCCCGGCGAGGGTCCCGCTCTTCCCGCCGCACCAAAGTCAGTCCTGATGCGGCCGCCATTTCGATAACAGCCGTTTGCCCGTCCCCGGTTATGCCGTAGAAGGCCCGGACCTTCCGTCCCAGGGGCCCGCAAACCTCTTCCTCAACCACCTGCCCATTCGTGGCGGCAACCAGGGAGTGGACTGTCCCCTCTCCCCCATCAGCCATCGGCACCTTTATGAACTCACTGTTTGTCAAGGCCCGGCTCAAGCCCCGGGCCAAGGCATCCGCAACTTCTGAAGCACTGGCACTCCCCTTAAATGAATCAGGGGCCACCACGATGCGCATCCCAATTTCCCCTTCCAACCTGTGTTACTTCCATTCCTGTGTTTCAACATTCGGCGAAGAAACCCTTCCCACGCCTAAAAAAAGGAATCGCCGGAATCAACTCCTATCCCGCAAAAACTCTACTACAACACCGTTGGTGAACACCAACCGGGCTATCCGGCCGCCCTGCCACACTATTTTCACGCCAAGGGGCGAAGGCCCAGCCTTCATGGGGCGTACATCCAACTTCACCCCCACCGTCGAACCCTCCCTCACCGAGATTTCCGCCATCGCCTGCCTAGGGCATAGGCCGCCAGGCAGACAGCGGCCACCAAAATCGTGATCAACTCAAAGTAGTCCTGGATGAACTGGAGTACCGGTTCTCCATACAAAGCGGCAAAGGCCGCTTCCAAAGAAAACCTCGCTCCCCGGCTGATAATGGAAACCAGGACGAACAGACGAAAATTCAATTGAAAGCACCCGGCGCTAATGGCAACGACCTTGTAAGGAACGGGGGTGAACCCGGCAATGCCCACAGCCCATACCTGGTACCTGGTAAAAAGCTCCTGCATGCGGTGATAGGTCTCTCCCCGCACCCACCGCCGGAGGAAGGACTGCCCTCCCAACAAGCCCAAGACATACCCCATGATGGCGCCCAAAACCGAGCCCAAAGTGGCCAGACCCGCATAAAAAAGGGCCAGCCGGGGTTCAAAAAGGACCAAGGGCAAGAGAATGGTATCCGGTGGTACGGGGAAAAAGATGGCTTCGATGAAGGCCACAAGAAAAAGGCCCGCCGGATTGACGGCAAGCAGCAGCGACTCTGTCAACTCACGATAGACACTGACCGGTCCATACAAGATCTTTACCCCCAGCAATCGGCCTCGAGGACTATTCTATTCACCCGGGCCCGTCCGAATTCCTGCAGGAATCACCTTCCTTTGCCGCTGAAGATGCAAAGGGCCCCAAACTCGAAGCCGGTGGTCAAAAAAAGCCCTCCGCTAGGGAAGGCTTCGTATCTGCCGCTGACATTCCTGTTTAGAACGGGCAAGCTGGGGCCGATAATATGCAAACGGGGCTCCAGTTGAGCAAAATTGCGACACCAGTTGCTAGAGGCACAGTGGCCTCCATGCCTGCTACTCCTTTTTCACACCGTCTTACCGGACGCGACCTTGGGGAAATGTACCT
>JAAZLZ010000342.1 GCA_012799075.1 Bacillota bacterium | reverse complement strand
TTTTTGAGGAGTTGGAGGAACTGCTCATCCAGGCCGATGTCGGGATGAAGACCACCTTGGAGCTGGTTGATTGGGTGCGCACCGAGTGTGAGCAAAAAAAGATAACCGACCCTCAGGCAGTCAAACCCCTATTATCCCAGCGAATGAAGGAAATCCTGAGCAGCCGCTTTGCTCCCCTTGCCCGGCGGGAAGAGGATCATCCCACAGTATACTTGTTCGTTGGCGTGAACGGATCAGGAAAGACTACTACCATCGGCAAGCTGGCCGCTCGCTGTCAGCAGCGGGGTGAAAAAGTCTTGTTGGGGGCGGCGGACACTTTCCGCGCCGCGGCAATTGAGCAATTGGAGACCTGGGCCCAGCGAAGCGGCGCTGAGCTCGTTAAGCATCAGACCGGGGCCGACCCGGCGGCAGTAGCTTATGATGCTGCTGAAGCCGCCAAGGCCCGGGGCGTCCATACCCTGATCATCGATACCGCCGGCCGGCTCCAAACGAAGACGAACCTCATGGCGGAGCTTGGCAAAGTCGAAAGGGTCCTTACCCGGTCTTTGGGCCGCCGCCCAGATGAGGTCCTGCTGGTGGTGGATGCCACCACCGGACAGAATGCCATTTCCCAGGCCAAGAAGTTCCAGGAAGCAGTCGAGCTGACCGGGGTGGTCCTGACCAAGCTCGATGGTACTGCCAAAGGCGGAATCGTCTTAGCCATTGCCGCCGAAGTAGGGCTGCCGGTAAAACTCATCGGTGTGGGCGAGGGGGTATCAGATCTAAGGGATTTTGACCCGGAACTTTTTGTTGCTGCAATCTTGACGGAAGAGAGTTGACAAGGAGGCTGGCTTTCACTATACTGTCACTGTAAAGGTGAAAACCTTGACAGGGGGGAACCAGATGGATGCTCCCGCAAAAACGGTGAAGATGAACCTGCTGTTCGATTTCTACGGGCAACTCCTGACAGACCGGCAGCGGGAGATTTTCCTCCTTTACTACCACGATGACCTCTCCTTGGGGGAAATCGCGGAGAACATCCAAATCAGTCGGCAAGGCGTTTATGATACCCTGCAGCGGGGAGAACAGGCCTTGACGGATTTGGAGGGAAGACTGGGTCTCATGGCTAAGCACCAAGGAAGAAGACGGTCTCTACGGGCTCTAAGCAGCATTCTCGAAGACATGATGGGGCATGTAGAGCGTTCGAAGGTGCGGGATGAGTTTTTGATTCAAGGCTTACAAGAAGCGATGAACGCGGTTGACAAGATGATGGCAGAATAGCCCTGGAGGAGGGCCGCTATGGTTTTCGGAAATTTGAGCGAAAAACTACAGGACATCTTTGCTCGCCTGCGGGGCAGGGGAAAGTTGACCGAGAAAGATGTGGACGCAGCCCTGCGGGAAGTGCGTTTGGCCCTATTGGAAGCCGACGTGAACTTTCGTGTGGTCAAAGATTTTGTCAGCCGAGTCAAGTCCCGGGCCATGGGCCAGGAGGTATTGACCAGCCTTGCCCCCGGCCATCAGGTGATTAAGATCGTCAATGACGAATTGACGCAGCTCCTTGGGGGAAAAGCAAGCCCCCTAAACATGGCCTCCACACCCCCCACCAAGATCATGCTGGTTGGTCTGCAAGGATCGGGTAAGACAACCTCGGCGGCTAAACTGGCAGTGATGCTGGGAAAACGAGGCAATCGTCCTTTGCTTGTCGCAGCTGACATCTACCGGCCCGCGGCCATCAAGCAGCTGCAGGTCTTAGGCGAGGGAGCGGGCATCCCTGTTTTCAACATGGGTCAAGGGCAAAGTCCGGTCAACATCTGCAAGGCAGCTGTCGAGCACGCCCGCTCCCACGGCAATGATGCTATC
>JAAZLZ010000341.1 GCA_012799075.1 Bacillota bacterium | reverse complement strand
TGGGGAGCCGTTTGGGGCGCGTCAGGTTCTTCGTTCCTAGACGGTGCAGCCTGCACAGGAGAAGACTTAGGCCGCGGCGCTGGCGTTGGCGCACTTTGCCGTTCCCGCCAAGTCCCCTTAAGGACCCCGAACACCCACTGGCCCATCCTTCGCAAAATGGCCATCACCTTCAAGATGAGCTGACTTGGCGATGTGTCGATTACCAGAACGAGGCCTAAGAAAGCCGCCGCAGCCAGAAAGACCTGGGCTCCCTGCCGACCGAAAAAATGAAACAGCAGCACACATCCCAAAGCCCCCAGAAAGCCCCCACCCATGCCTTGTCGACCCATCCAGAAAAGCTCTTGGGCAGACAGGGATTCGAGCAGAGCAATCGATTCCAAACGCAAGTGCAGAAGGGTCAAGAAAACCCATAGGAGGCAAACCATCCCCAGCACCCTAGTCCAAATTCGTTTGGACTGTTTTTTGGGCAGCAGCTGCTGCCAGCCCCACCAGAAAAGAATAAGAAGGGGTGCATCTGCCCCTTGTCCGAAGATGTGGCGAAGAAGCCCACCGAGGTAGCGGCCCGCCTGGCCTGTGGCATCGGAGCGGATGCTCAGCCAGCCAAAGACCACGCAAGCAATGGTTAGTACACCCCCGATTTCCCGTTGCCTATTCGAGGGCACCAATCTGAAAAGACCTCTGGGCTCAGCCATGCCATCACCTTCCTCTCAAGGATATTCGCCTTCGAGATGGCAAAAACCTTTGGTCAAAGGAGCACCATAATTGAAGCCATCCGGCCGGTGAGCCCCCCGGAACCCCGATGGGAGAAAAACAGATCTTGACGACAAGAGGTACAAATTCCCCCTAGTTGGATGTTCTCCGGGGGAATCCCTTCGTGTAGCAAAAGAAATCGGTTGGCCCGAGGCAAATCGACGTACAACTTTCCCTCCCGGGACTGAACCGCGTCCAGGGGTGCAAATTCCTTGGCGACTTCCGGCCCCACCGAATAGCAGCAAGGACCGATGGAAGGGCCAATGCCCACCAGGCAATCACCAGGCCTAGTCCCAAATGCCTCCCCCATTGCTGCCAGGGCGGCAGGACCGATGCGGGCCCGGGTTCCCCGCCAACCAGCATGGGCCATGCCGATAGCCCTACTATGGGGATCATAAAAGACCAGGGGCACACAATCGGCATACAGAGTACTCAAGGCTATTCCCCGCCTGTCCGTGATCAGGGCATCCGTATCCCGACAAAGATGGTAATCCCCTGGTGGGTCCGTGACCCTTTCCACTCGGACACCGTGGACTTGCCAGGCTGCCACCCGGGGGAGCCCCTCCAGTTCTAAGCTCCCCAGGACCAGCTGCCAGTTTTGGTCCACTGCCGACCTATCGTCCCCACAGCTTCTGCCCAAATTAAGGCCTGCAAAGGGGCCCTTGCTCACACCCCCTCGCCTGGTGGTAAAGGCACAAAGGACTCCCCGCCAACCGGGGGGAGCAAGATACGTCAAATCTTTTGTCTGCTTCAGTTCATACATGGCCCTATTCCCTCGGAGGAAGGAGCTTCTCGAGCTCCTCGATGAAGCGGTTGATATCTTTGAACTGCCGATAGACGGAGGCAAAGCGCACGTAGGCCACCTCATCCATCTCCCGGAGCCGTTCCATCACCATTTCACCGATAGCGATGCTGGTGACCTCCCGTTCCGGCCGACTGCGCAGCTCCCGTTCCACCTCATCGACCATCTTTTCTATGTCTTCCAGGGGCACCGGTCGTTTTTCCAGAGCTTTCAACACTCCGCCCAAGACCTTGGAACGGGCAAAGCTCTCTCTGCGGCCATCCCTCTTGACGACCATTAAGGGCGTCTCTTCCCAGCGTTCATAGGTGGTGAAGCGGGCACCACAAGCAGTGCACTCCCGGCGCCTGCGTACACACTTATGGTCTTCCGTTGAGCGAGAGTCAATTACCCTGCTACCTAAGGCCTGGCAAAATGGGCAGCGCATTTGTTACTCCTTCGCGGGGATCTTTTACCTTAATTATATAGAATAAGCCAAGGATCGTCCACCCAATGCGTCTATCCCAGGTTATCTTTCGTATCCACCAAAATCACATCAACGCCGATCTTCACAATGGCAGGCCACGGAATGGCCACATCGCCCCCCCGGTTAAAAAACCATAGAAACCGTCCCGGGCCGGGGAGAATGATGGCTTTGATCTCCCCTGTGTCCAAGTCGATGTCCAAATCGATGACATTTCCCAGGCGTCGGCCATCGTTAATATTGATCACATCTAGGAGGCGCAATTCGGAAGCCTTGACCAGCATCCCCCCACCCCCTCATTCATATGTATGTGGGAGGGTGCGGGTACGTTCCGTGAACTCCTTGAGAGGACCTTCCTAAAGTTCTAGTGCTGGCTGAACCACGGGGCAACTCCTAATAGTAGGCTTGATAGACCCTGTCGACTGGCCGCAAACAGCTTTTGTCCCCAAGGAGTCACGATGGGACCGACTTGCTCCCAGGTTTTCCAGCGCCACTCGCGGGTGATCTGTTCACCT
>JAAZLZ010000340.1 GCA_012799075.1 Bacillota bacterium | reverse complement strand
GCCAGGGCCGTTGCCCGGCCGATTCCCGTTGCCCCGCCGGTGATTAGGACACGATGTTGCATGGCAGATCCCTCCAAAGCAAGATTGGCAGTAGACTTCGTCCTGCGAGGGTCAGGATCCTCTCGGAACGAAAGGGTTTCATGAACGAATGATGAATAAATGGGCAAGGAGAACAAGAGGGGGAATGAAGGATGCTCAAGTTGGTGCTGCCTACGGGTAGTCTTGAAAAGCCAACGCTGGAGATGTTCGAAGCGGCCGATCTGCCTGTAACCTGCTTAAACAGTCGTTCATACCGGGGAGAAATCGATGATCCCCGGATCAGTTCCATTTGCTTCATGCGGCCCCAGGAAATTCCCGTCTACGTGGCAGAGGGGCTCTTTAACATGGGTATTTGCGGCCTTGATTGGGTCATGGAGCGACAATGCTTGGAGCGGGTAGTGCAAATGGCAGTCCTTCCCTATAGCCGGAGCACTAATAAGGCTGTCAAGATTGTGGTGGCCGTCCATAAGGATTCGGGTATTGAAGCACCCGAACAGATTCCCCCTGGAAGCAAGGTTACGACGGAATACGTCCACTTAGCCACTGAATATTTTCGCAAACTGGGAATTCCCGTCCGGGTGGAGTTTTCCTTTGGCACAACCGAGGCAAAAGTCCCCGAAATGGCCGATGTGGCCGTTGAGTTGACGGAGAGGGGTACAACCCTTCGGGCCAATAACCTAAGGATCATCGATGTTATCGCCGAATCCCAGACGGTGCTGATCACTAACCCGGAAAGCTATGCTGACAAGGAGATCCGGATGGAGATGGAGGCCATCAAGACCTTGTTGATGGGGGCAGTTGAGGCGAGGGGCAAGGTTCTGCTCAAATTGAATGTTGCCAAGGACTCCCTCGAGGAGGTCCTGAGGATCATGCCGGCGTTGAAGGCGCCCACGGTGGCCCAACTGTATTCGTCTGACAGCGGCTACTTTGCCGTGGAATCCGTCGTTGCCAAACAGGGGATTAACGTTCTTATTCCCCAACTATTAGATGCAGGGGCGGAAGACATTTTGGTTCTGCCCATCACCAAGATTATCCGGTAGGGCATATCATCTGCTTCCAGGGGAATGATATTCTTCTCCGAGAAGGCTTTTTTCATAGTTGACCTAGCAAGGGGGCCCTCAATTGAAGTTGATCCATCGAGGCAAAACAAAGGACATTTATGAGGCTGGAGATGGTCTGGCAGTCCTTTACTTCAAAGATGACGTCACTGGAACAGAAGCAGGAATTGACCCAGGCGCCGATAGCGTTATCGGGCAGCTGGAGGGCAAAGGAATCGCAGCCCTCCGCATGTCCCGGTACTTTTTCGATTTGCTGACCAGGAAGGGACTGCCGAATCACTATATCTCCTGTGATGAGGCCCAAAGGACGATGACTGTCCGGAAGGCCCAGTGGCTGGGGCTGGAGTTTATCTGTCGGTACAAGGCCGCCGGGAGTTTTGTGCGTCGTTACGGCAAGTGGGTCAAGGAAGGGAAACCCTTGGCCGGATTGGTGGAAATCACGGTCAAGGATGATGAACGGGGAGATCCGTTGATCAACGATGAAGGCATCGCAGCCTTGGAGATCTTGTCGGCCGACCAGGTCGGCAAGGCAAAAAACATCGTTCGCCAGGCCGCAGGACTGGTCAAAGAAGAGCTATCCCGTCTGGGCCTAGAATTAATTGACCTGAAGTTCGAACTCGGTTTGGTCGATGGCGAGTTGATGATCATCGATGATGTCTCCGGGGACAACATGAGGGTCTTTAAGGAAGGAAAACCGGTGGATTCGCTGGAGCTTAGCCGACTAGTCTGCCCGTAACAGGTTAATTGCAAACAAGCCCTTGGTCACCATGACCAAGGGCTTGTGTTAATCATGACTAGTCCCGCATCTTTTGAAAGCACTCTTCGCAGTAAACCGGTCGATCCTGGCTGGGCCGGAAGGGCACTTGAGCCGGTTGCCCACAACCAGCACAGATGATGTCGTAGCGCTCTCGGGACCTCTCGCGACCTGCACCACCCCGGCTCTGCTTGCGAGCAGCTCGACAAGCGGGGCAGCGGAGGGGTTCGTTTTGGAATCCCTTGGTGGCATAGAATTCTTGTTCCCCGGCGCTGAAAACAAACTCCTGCTTACAATCACGACAGACTAAGGTTTTATCCTGATACATGGGGACTGGCCTCCTTCTGAAGCCGAGTGATTTTCGTCCTCTTCCTGGCCGGCTTAGAAGGAGACATTAAGGGTGACCCCGATTCTAGGCCCCAGTATAAGGCGATGGCTAATTATATCATTTCAAAGGCGGATAGCGCAAGGGAGATCGCGGTAATTGCCGGACAAGCCGCTAGATAAGAGCAAATCCCCCCGCACAGCAAAAGTATGCGTGGATAAAGGAAAAAGCAGGATTAATGGATAATCCCGGAAGCATGCTGTTTAACCAGCCCTTTGTTCAAAATTGGAAGGAGGCAATCTGGTTGAAAAGACTCTTGTGGCTGGCTTTGATTGTACTGCTTGCCGCCGGGGCTTCGGCCCAAGAATCAGCTGGGGGATCATCCGCTTACCTGCAGGCACCTATCATCATGAAGGGCAAGACACCCTATTTACAGCTAGTTGGGGGAGAGGTACCCCTCGTGCCCTCGGGGCAGTTTACCATCGAGTCTGCTGCAGAAAGGCGGTCGGGGAAGGAGAAACTGCCTCCCCTCGGCCGCGTTGTTCCTCCCAAGGTGGACATG
>JAAZLZ010000339.1 GCA_012799075.1 Bacillota bacterium | reverse complement strand
TGCCGGACCGTTGCCTTGCGGTATGAACCTGGGGCCGTTTGGGTGGACTACTCGCTTGGGGAGCCCCAAAGCCTTGGATCCATCGATGCCCATCGCTGGCGGAGGGCCCTTTGGGAGGGGGAGTGACTGTGCGGGTATTGCTGTTGATACTGGTTTTGATCTTCATCGGCGGATTTTTTCTCCCCCCGGAAGCCCCCATTCCGTCCTCCCCGCCCGAGGTGACGGGGGAGAATATCAGGATGACGGGCCGGCTCAAGGGGGATCTAGAGTGGGAGATCACCGCCGCCCGCCTAATTAAGGAGCAGGACCAGACCCATCTTGCCGGCATTTCCCAGGGAGTCGTCCACTTGGAAGTCCCTATCTTCTTTCAAGCGGAAGGGGCAATCTTGAGGGAAGGAAGCTTGGAGCTGGTCAAGGCCGCCCTAACGAGGGGGGATATTGAGATAAGCGCGGACAAAGTCATCCTGCGGGAGGGCGCCGTGGAGTTTGCCGGATCGGGAAAGATCGTCTTGGAGGTGGCCGGTGATGCGTAAGATCCTGACTGTCTTGTTAGTCTTGCTGTTGACCATGCCCGCGCTGGCCGTTGAAATCCAGCTAGAGGGTGGATCGGACGTCCCTTGGGGATCCTTTGATCTGAAAAAGGGGATCTACACCATCAAGCCCCAGGAAGGACAGATGCTGATCACCGCCGATGATCTAGTGATTACCGCCCGGGAGCTGGAATACCGGGAGAAGGAGGGGCTTGCCCTGATCCAGGGGGAGGTGACCTTGGCCGGGGAGGAATTCTCCGCTAAGGGAGAAAGGCTCAGGGCCGACTTTGACAAGCAGGAATACCTGCTGGAAGGGAACGTTTCCCTGACCACCGGCGACTATGAAGTCAAAGCCCAGACGCTGACATACCGTCCGGGCCTCATTGAGGTGGCGGGCTCTTGCGAAATTGTGCTTCCCGAGGGGAGCTTGAAGGGACAGCAGTTTCAGATCGACCTTGATGAGGGCAGCCTCCTCGGGTTCGGCCCGGCGTGGCTGACTTTCAAGTAGTTGGCCCGGTATGCAGGAATTACATGGGGGGACGGCATTTCCCCTGTGTTATAATGTAACCCAGGTAGGAGGGGATTTGCCCATGTTTGCACTGCTGCGGGATGGCTTTGCCCAGGATCTCATCATCCTGCTCTTAGTCAGCATTTTGCTTGGATCCTTGGGCGCCAGCGGCATTGCTGCGGCCGTCGACAACTACTTCGGCGATACGGTCAACGAACTCATCGGCGACTATGGCGAGTTCGACGTGATCATCCACGTGCGGGAGGAAGTCCAGGATGCCGCCGGCCAGGAGCTGGAGCGGATAGTCTTGGAGCAGCTTCCCCAGGCCGCCTACAAGAAGGGCCTGACCGTCGCCGGACAGGCCAATTTTTTCCTGTCCCTGCCCCCGGAGCTTCGCAGCCGCGGGATCCTGGAGGGCTTGGGGGGCATCGTCGGCGACCTTCCCGGCTACAGCGGCCTGACCTATATCATTGAACCTGTCATCACCATCAACAGCGTCCATCCCGGAGTGCGCTCAGAATTATGGGAAGAGATGGAACAAATCCCAGGAGTTGACTTAATTTTCCGCCAGGGCAGCAACCTCATGGTTCTCCTCGATTCCGTCGACTGCGCGCCGAAGGTCAGCGAGGCCTTGGAAGACCTCCTTGCCGAATATCAAGTTCTGGAGGTTCGCCTGCCCATCGGCTATGCCACCCAGGATGTGGAGGCCCTCTCGGAGAAGGTGCGGGCAGACATCACCCGGGATCTTAATCCCAGGGTGCTGAAGGACGTGACCTTTGCCCGGCAGGGGGAGGATACCCAATCCTTTTTGAAGGCCCTCGCGGAAATGCGCCGTTTTCTGCTGAGCTATGCGGCCCGGGTGGACATCCATCTAGAAGGAGACAGCCCCCTGTGGGTGGGGGACAGCCTGATCCTGCCCGGCACCGAGGATTCCCTGGTGGTTGAAGTCACCGAGATCAACGGGAGCCTGGCCCGGGGAGTCATCACCAAGGGGGACCTTAAGGGCGTCCCCCAACTCGTCCAAACGGGCTACCGGCTCCTTGCCAACGGGGAGACGGGCCCGAAGGTAGGAAGGGTTGAGATCCGAAATGAGCGCCTGCAGCTGGTCCAGACCATCGATGAGAGTCTGACCCTAGTCGGAGAGCTGGATGGCCTTGCCCAAGAAGCAAAGGGTGCGGTGGACAATGCGGAAAAGACCCTGGACACCTTTCACCAGGCCCTTTACAAACTGGAGGAGCTCCAGCTGCAGCTCCAGACCCTCACCCAGAACCTGCAGCCCGCCTTGGAGGGCCAGGGGAGCAGCTCCCAGATCTTTTTGTCTTTGCTGATCAACAGCCTGTTTAAGGATATGCTGGGGGACGGGGGAAGCCAAGTTGGGGTCATCGGCGATCTGGACGTGGCCCTGATGCGAGACAACCTAGACAACATCGCCGCGCGGCTGGAGGCGGTGCGCCAAGTCGATCTGGATGCGGTCATCGATCAGATGCAGCAGGTCCGAGAGGCCCTGCCCCAGCTTCGGGAAGAGGATATGGGCCGGTCGGTCCGGCTGATTAACAGCTACATCGCCGGCCAGGTCATCCCGGGGGAGAAGATCGACCTGCTTGTTGATGATTCCGTCAGTCCCCGGGAGGTGGAGCAGGCGGTGCAGGAGCAGCTCGACAACGAGTACATCTCCGTCCTCAGCACCCCCGCGGGGGTGGTGCGGCCCAATACCCGGGCCGAGCTGTTTAGGGTCCTTCGGGAAGTGCGGGGGATCATCGCCGGTCTGGCCGCGATAGTCTTCACCCTATTCACCTTGATCTTGGACCATGCCACCATCTTAAGCGCAGGGCGGCGGCTGTTGGCCGATAAGAAGGGCCTGCTTCGCTTCGTGAACCCGGTGCCCATCTTTGGGGCCTTGGCGGGAGCGGCTTTGCTGGTGCCCACCTACATCTTCAGCCAGGCCAACATTCCCTTCATGGGCCTTGCCCAAACCCTTTTATGCGGGCTTTTACTGGGGTTTTTGACCGCCCTCTTGGCTGACAGGCTCAGCCCCGTCGATGACAGTGAAATGCTGGCCGGCGAGGCCCTGGGCCTGACCTACGCCCAGATCATGCGGGAGATCGTGGTGCCCGCGGCCAGGCCAGGACTTTTGCAGCTGCTAAGCCGCTGCCGACGGAAGTTCAGTTAGGGGGAATGGACATGCTTAGACTTGTGAACCTGACTAAACGCTACGGCCAAACCCTGGCTCTAGACGGCTTCAACTTGGAGGTGCCCCCCGGGGAGCGGGTTGTCATCATGGGGCCCAGCGGCTGCGGCAAATCAACCGCCATCCGCTGCATCAACCGGCTGACGGAGCCGGATGCAGGGGAGATCTACTTCCAGGGCCGATCGGTCCTGGCCATGGGACACTACGAGCTCCTCAGCATGCGGAAGAAGATCGGCTTTGTCTTCCAGCACTTCAATCTCATTCATCGCCTGAGCGTTTTGGACAATGTCATGTTTGGCCTGGTCATGACGGGCATGGATCGCCGGCAGGCTAAAGAGCAGGCCATCGGCGCCCTGGCCAAGGTAGGCCTGGTCGAAGACCTAGACAAGCGTCCCGGGGAGCTGAGCGGCGGTCAGCAGCAGCGGGTGGGGATCGCCCGGGCCTTGGCCCTCGATCCGGTCCTGATGCTTTGGGATGAGCCGACGGCCTCCTTGGATCCGATTTTGGTCTGTGAAGTCCTGGATGTGATGGAGGAGCTGGTGAAGACCACCCAGATGACCATGGTCATCGTCACCCATGAAGTTGCCTTTGCCCGCCGGGCCGCGGACCGGGTCGTCCTCATGGATAAGGGCAAAGTGGTGGAGGAAGGCTCCCCGGAGCAAGTCTTCACGAACCCCGCCTCGGAAGTCGGCCGCAAGTACCAGCGGCTCTTAGTGGCATAAATTATTCGTTTGCCTCATCCCCTGCGCATGATATAATAAAGTAACCAACCAAAGGAGTTTATGCCATTGCTGGACATCAACGGCATCCAAGGAATACTGCCCCACCGCCATCCCTTTCTCCTGGTGGACCGGATTGTAGAGCTGGAGCCGGGCCAGCGGGCGGTGGGCCTTAAGAATGTGACGATCAATGAACCCTTTTTCCAGGGGCACTACCCCCAAAACCCCATCATGCCCGGGGTCCTCATGGTGGAAGCCATGGCCCAGGTAGGGGGGATTGCCCTCCATGGAGCCTTGGAGCAGGGTGAAGGGAAGCTTCCCCTCTTTGCCGGGATCGATGGAGTGCGCTTTCGCCGGGTAGTCCGGCCGGGGGATCAGCTGCGCATCGAGGTGGAGGTCCTAAAGGTCCGTCGGGGCGCAGGCAAGATCCAAGGCCGGGTCCTGGTGGAAGATGAAGCAGCGGTGGAGGGGGAGCTGTTGTTTTTCTTTGCCAAGCCCGGGGAATGACTGGCTCGACCAGGGGGTTAAACAAATGAAGATCATGCTCATCGCCGGCGATGCCGCCGGTGATGCAAGCGGTGCCGAGCTTGCCAAAGCTGTTTTACAGGCGGCGCCCCAGGCCCGTCTCTTCGGGATGGGGGGAGCCTTGATGAAGGAGGCGGGCGTCCGGCTCCTTTTCAATCCCACTACCTTGAGCACCCTGGGGCTGGTGGAAGGAGTCAAAACGGGCAACATCATGCGGCGGGTCCTTCTGCGGCTGGGGGATGTGATGGCCAAGCAGGACCCGAAGGTTGTAGTTCTCATCGACTTTCCCCATTTCAACCTCCGGCTTGGCCAGATGGCCAAGGCCAAGGGCATCCCCGTCCTTTTTTACCTAAGCCCCGCCTCCTGGCCCAACGCCCGGGTGCGGCCGGGCAAGGTTCTGGAGGCATCCACCAAGATAGCGACGGTTTTCCCCTTTGACCTGGAGGCTTACCAGCGAGCGGGGGCCGACATCGAGCATGTGGGGCATCCCCTCCTCGATCAAATGCCCCCGGCCAAATCCCCAACCGAGGGCCTTGTCTGCCTTTGCCCGGGGAGTACGCTGGAAGATATGCGGAGGAACCTGCCACCCCTCATTAAGGCGGCCTCGAAGGTCAAGGAGGCCCGGGAGGAGGTGGACTTTGTCCTGCCCCTGCCGCCGAACATCGCCCGGGAGGACCTAGATCGCATCCTTAAGGGAGATCACCCCTTAAAGGTCCAGCCGGGCCGTCAGCTGGACATCCTGGGGACGGCCCAGATCGCTGTTTGCGACTCGGGCGCTGCGGCCCTGGAGGCAGCCTACGCGGGGGTGCCATTAATTGCCGTCTACCGCTGTCCCCTGTTTGGCGTTGAGAAGCTTTGGCGCAGGCCTGGCTTCATGAGCCTGCCCAACCTGCTCGCAGATAGACAAGTCGTGCCCGAATACTGCCTCGGGGAGATGGGCGCGGGGCGCTTGGCCGGGGAAATCGAAAGCCTGTTGGATGATGAAGGACGGCGCCAGACCATGGCCGCCGATCTAGGAAGCGTAATCCAGAGTCTAGGCCCTCCCGGGGCTTTGACCCGGATGGTGGGCATGATCCTGGAGCTTGCAGGGCGGGGGCGGACATGAAGGTCCTAGTTGCGGGCGGCGCCGGCTTTATCGGCTCCCATACCGTCGAGGCCCTCCGGGGTGCCGGCTGCCTGCCGGTGGTGGTAGACAACTTGAGCCGGGGCGCCTATCTGCCTCGACCTTCATTTTACCGGCTGGATCTGCTCTCCTTCGAGCTAAAAACCGTTCTCCAAAGGGAACGGCCAAAGGTGGTCATCCACCTGGCCGCCCAGGTGGATGTGGGTCTTTCCGTCGCCGATCCCCTGCTCGATGCCCGGGAGAACATCCTGGCCAGTTTGAATCTCCTCCAGGGGTGCCTGGCCGCGGGAGTGGCCAAGGTGGTCTTCGCCTCCTCCGCCGCGGTCTACGGAGAGCCCCAAAGGCTCCCCATGGATGAAGGACACCCCTGCCAGCCCACATCCCCCTACGGGGCCGCCAAGCTTTCCGTTGAGCATTACCTAGGGGTGTTCCGGACCCTTTACGGTCTTGAGTATACGATCCTTCGCTATGCCAATGTCTATGGACCAAGGCAAAGCCTGCTAGGCGAGGGGGGAGTGGTGGCCGCCTTTTGCCGCCGCCTGGCAGCGGGCCATGGGGTCAAAATCTACGGGGACGGGGAGCAGACCAGGGATTTCGTCTATGTGGGGGATGTGGCCCGGGCCAATGTGCTCGCCCTCGTGAAGGGGGATGGGGAGACGATGAACATCGGAAGCGGCGAGGAGATAAGCATCAACCGTCTCAGCCGCCTCTTGCAGGCCAAGTTTCCAGGCAGTCCGGCCCCTTCTTTCCATGCTCCCCGCCCGGGGGATCTGCGCCGCAGCGTCCTCGATCCCTCCCGGGCCCGGCGCCTGTTGGACTGGTCCCCGAAGATGCCCCTCCCAGAGGGGCTTGGCGAGACGGCCCGGTTCTACCATGATTTTGAATGGAGGCCTCAGGGTGGAGGGGGACGAAGATAACCAGGGGACTTTGGTGTGAAGGACTGACTAAATCTTACAACCGCAAAGTAGTGGACGATCTGGATTTAAGGGTGGAGCCAGGGGAGCTGGTGGGACTCCTCGGACCCAACGGGGCCGGCAAGACCACCACCTTCCGCCTGCTGATGGGGATGGAGCGGGCCGATGGGGGCCGCATCCTCCTCGATGGCGAGGACATCACCCATCTGCCCTTGTACCGGCGGGGCCGCGTGGGCCTGGGCTTTTTGGCCCAGGAGCCGTCGGTTTTCCGCAAGATGACCGTCGCGGACAACATCCTGGCGGTGCTGGAGCTGATGGGCGAACAAGACAGGCTGGGTGAGATCCTGACGGAGTTTGAACTGGAGGATCTTCGCGGGAGCATCGCCGCGGACCTTTCGGGAGGCGAACGCCGGCGGACGGAGATCGCCCGGGCCATGGCCGCAGGCCCTAAGTATCTTCTCCTCGATGAACCCTTCGCGGGCATCGATCCCATTTCCGTCGCCGAGCTCCAGGAAATGCTGGCCCGCCTCAAGGCCCAGGGGGTCGGGGCCCTGGTTGCCGACCATAATGTGCGGGAAAC
>JAAZLZ010000338.1 GCA_012799075.1 Bacillota bacterium | reverse complement strand
ATCCGGCAGCCGAAGGGCAAGGCCCGCTTAGCCACTTCCCGGCCGATCCGACCCATGCCCACCAAGCCCAGAGTCTTCCCCTGCAGTTCAAAGGAATGGGGCCGAAGGGGGAACTGGAGCCACTCTCCCCGGCGGAGACTGTTATGGGCCCTGGGCAGATGCTTGTAGACGGCTAGGATAAGCAGGATAGTATGTTCGGCAACACCAACGGTGGTTCCCTCCGGGGTGAGGGCCACAGGAATGCCCCGCCGCCAGGCGGCTGCCACATCGATATTGTCATAGCCCACCCCCTGATGCTGGATTAGCTTGACCTTGGGAGCAAGATCCAGGAGCGCATCGTCCACCTTGACGGTGGCCACCAGCAAGAAATCAGCCTTGCCCAGTAAAGCCCGCCTTTCCTCCTCCCTGTTGCCTTTGAGGGTCAACAGTTCAAACCCTAGGGGCAGCTCCCCTTTGATGATGTTGTAGACGTCTTCCGTTGCCTGTTCCAGATAGAGCGCCTTGTACTTAAGCATATTGACCGCAGCTCCACTCCTTTCCCGGTGGTCGGGCGCCTATTTCCATAATTGCTTATTCCTTGCTTCATATCCGATTTCCTGCCCTGTTCTGATAGTTGCACCTATTTTCCGGGGCGAAGGTCATTCGAAGAGCCGCACCAGCTGGCTGACCAGAAACTCGATGCCGGAGACTGGACACGGCAGGGCAACCCCCATGATTTGCAGGAGCCCCAGGGCAAAACCCATGGCTATGAGGATGGCAAAGACGATCAGTTCCGCCCACCAGCCATTGCGAAGGATGCCGGGCAGTTCGTAACCGATGATGGCTAAAAAGACAACGATGAGCAGAGCTATATTCAAAGGCCCAATCCCTACTTCCTGATAAGTGTACCCCTAATCACTAATCCTGTCCGCTTGATTCTGGTCTTGACCTCAACTTCCACCGTAAGACGCCTGAATTCTTCTTCCCAACTCTCCCTCAGCCGCTGCCATTCTTTGGGATGCCGCCGGTTGATTTCCGCCCCGAAGCCGAAGATGTCAGCACCAAAGAGCTGGGCCTTGCTGACTGCGGCCATGATCTCGTTTTTGATGGCTGCCGCCATCCTCCGCTCCATGCTAGTCCAAAGGGCGGGGTCCCCCCGGGGATCGACGTATTGCTGCATCTCCCCTAGATTCCCCTGGGCTTCCACCTGAATGAGAACCTTGATCCCGTCGGCTGTAAGCTGGGGCTTGAAGGATCCTTGGGAGCTGACAATCTCCAGGGCAATGTAAGCATCCTGCACGGTGGGCTCCTTGATGTTGATAATCCCACCATTGACCTGGCCTGTGATCCAAAGATAGCCCCTGGTCTCCGGCTTGTTCATCCAGGCCGCAAGCCGGTCATCTTTGAACATGGCACTTCCCGTCATTCGAGGCTTAACCTTAATCTTCTCCCGGAGGAGCTCCCCGTCGATGTCGAAGTCCTCCTCTAGGGGGATCAGCTCCTCCCGGACGGTGATGGGGTCAATTCCCTCTCCTTCCAGGGCTTGCAGGAATTCATTTACGGTCATCATCGCTACGGTAGAAAGACCAAGGCGAGTGCCCTGCAACAACCCAAACCCTCCCTCGGAGGGCAGTCGCTCCTGGGCGAATTCGACCTGGAGCAAATCTGAGGCTTTGGCACCCTTAACCATGATCATGAAAGAAGT
>JAAZLZ010000031.1 GCA_012799075.1 Bacillota bacterium | reverse complement strand
GGAATGTAATGTGCCCGATGCGAAGTACGTCAAATATGGAGGGGTCCGGTTCATCAATAATGCATCACCCCAAGAGATCAACCGCTTTGTCAGGGAGCTGCCTCCGGAAGACAGGGAGTCCCTGTTTGAGGTGATCAAGATCCTGCACGATGAAGGCTTGATCACCGTGTTGGAAGATGAGCCGATGACCACCGTGGACCAGAATATGCTGCCGTATTTGGAGTAGGAGGGTATTGATGCTGCCGGACTATCATATCCATACCAGGCACTGCGGGCACGCTGAAGGAAGGGCTGTGGACTATGCTCGGGAGGCTTTGGCCCGTGGAATCAAGGAAGTTGGGTTTGCCGATCATTTGCCCAACTTCTATTTGCCCAGCGACAGTCCCTACGGGTATCTGCGCAGGCCCCTGGACCAAATCGAAGGCTATCTCGCCGATGTGGAGGAAGCCCGCCGACGGCATCCCCAGCTGACCATCAAGCTGGGGGTGGAGGTGGATTACCTTCCGGGGAAGGAAGCGGAAATAGCCCAGGCTTTGGCGGGCTTGCCCCTAGACTACGCCATTGGCTCCGTCCATTTCGTCGGCGGGTGGAGCTTGTATGACCCCGAGTACTACCGGAGGTTCAGTCCCGAGCATATTTACAAGGAATACTTTGCTGTCCTCCACGAGGCTGTCAGCTGCGGCCTGTTCCAGATCATCGGGCATTTCGACTTGCCCAAACTGTACTGCCCGCCGCCAAGGCCCATGCTGGAGCTGGCCCAGCCGGCCTTGGAAAGTTTAGCTGCCAGCGATCTTTGCCTTGAAATCAACTGCGGGGCGCTGCGGGCCGGTCTGGGGGAGCCCTTTCCCGGCTATGAGATCATTCGCTGGTGCCAAGGGGAAGGAGTGCCGATTACCCTCGGATCCGACGCCCACAAGCCCGAGCAGGTGGGGCAGGGCTTCGCCTCGGTCAAGAAGCCATTAATGGACTTGGGCTATCACGAGGCGGCCGTGTTCTCTAAAGGGGTGCGCAGTTTTGTCCCCCTTGTTGGCGGGAGCTCGAGGCAATATAATAAGTTGTGATGCAAAGTAGTACGGGAGGGGAAAGACGCATGATCCAAGGGCCCAATGAGCGAGGCATTCTGGTGGGCTGCATCCGCAGGGGCCAGTCCCTGGCAGACTTGCTGGAATCCCTCGATGAGCTGGCCCTCCTTTTGCAGACCAGCGGCGGCCTGGCTGTCGGCAGGGTGGTGCAGACAAACAGTCAGCTGGACAGCGCCACCTATGTGAGCCTGGGCAAGGTCGATGAGATCCGCTGGCAAGTAGAGGCGGAAGGGGCGGGCCTGGTCCTTTTTGATGATGAGCTGAGCCCGGCCCAGGCCCGCAACCTAGAGGAGATGCTGAAGGTGAAGGTTCTCGATCGCACCCAGCTGATCCTCGACATCTTTGCCCAGCGGGCCCAAAGCAGGGAGGGCAAACTCCAGGTGGAGCTGGCCCAGCTCAACTATCTTCTGCCCAGGCTGGCGGGCTTGGGAGTTGAGCTTTCCCGCCTTGGAGGCGGCATTGGCACCAGGGGCCCGGGAGAAACCCGCTTGGAGACCGACCGCCGGAAGATCCGCCGACGCATCGCCCATCTGCGCCGCTCCCTGGAACAGGTTCGGCGCCGCCGTTCTTTGCAGAGGCGAAGCCGTCGGCAGGGGCTCCTCCCGACGGTGGCCCTGGTCGGCTATACCAACTCGGGCAAGTCGACCCTCCTTAATGTCCTTACCGGAGCCGACGTTTTCGTCGAAAATCAGCCCTTTGCCACCCTGGATCCAACGGTGCGCAGGGTGGTCCTGCCCGACAACCGGAGGATCTTGCTGGTGGATACCGTCGGGTTTATTCGCAAGCTTCCCCACCAGTTGGTGGCCGCCTTCCGGGCCACCCTTGAGGAGGTCGTCGAAGCGGATGTCCTCGTCCATGTGGTGGATGCCGGACGATCCAACTGGGAGGAGCAGTGCATGGCCGTGGTTCAGGTCCTGGAGGAACTGGGGGCCGGCTTCCACCCTTTGCTGACGGTTTTCAATAAGGTCGACCTGCTCAGCCCCGATCAAAGAACGCGGCTTAGGACCCAGCATCCCGATGCAGTCCTAATCTCCGCCCGGCATGGCTGGGGCGTTCCTGAGCTCCTCGATGCGGTGGGAAGCCTGCTCCCCGACCCCACGGTAGTGGCCGCCTTCCATCTTCCCTACCACCGGGGGGATTTGGTCAGCCACCTTCATGACCAGGGGCAGGTCCTCGAAGAGCACTATACGAACCAGGGCATCCAAATGAAGGTCATGATGCCCCGCATCCTGGCTGAGCGGCTGTCCGACTACAGGGTTGCGGGGGATTAGGAGGAGGTGGTGCAAATGGGCAAGGACAGGGATAAATGGCCGATTTTTCTCATCCGGCTGGGGCAGGCCATGACGGTGGGTCTGGCGTATTACTCCGTAGTAGAAATCCCGGGGCTGACTTCTTCCTTTGTGGCCATCTTTGTGGCGCTGCTTCCCTTTGATCTGATTGTAGCCATGCCCAGCATTTCCTTAGGCCTGCGCCACTGGCGGCAGTTCATCCGGGTGCTCCTGCCCAGAATTACGGGCACGGCCTTCGTGTTGATGATGGGTCTTGCCCTGGGGTTAGCCTTCGGTTTGGGAGTGCGCTTCGGTTTTCCGGCGTCCCTAGCCGGGGTGCTGTTGGTTGGCCTGGCCTATACGCTGGCACTAAGGATTCCAGGCAATATTTCCAGCTATGTGGCCATGGTGGGAGGCCTGGCCGTCTTTGAACGGCTCTTGACCATTCCCTTGGTTTCCGGGGGTCTGTTTGACCAAATGGCCCCTGTTGTCTTGACCATTGCCGTGGGGACCTTCTCCGCGCTCCTTGCCGGTTGGGCGGTAGGCTTGGTGATGGGACTCATCACCCGCTTTCTCCTTCCCCGGGGCTACAAGACCCTGCGCAGCTTCGCTTATGAGCTGCCCTTGGAGATGCAGCCCTTCCGGGAAGTGCTCAAAATGGAGACGGATTTGGCCCTGGCAGAAGTCAATGTTGCCATGGACTGTCCTTTGCTTGATCGGCCCCTGCGGGAGCTGCGCCTGCGGGAGGCTTATCGGACGAATGTGCTGGCGATTCACCGCGAAGGCAAAGACATCGTGGTGCCTGGCGGTGAAGAGCTCATCAAACCGGGAGATCTGATTCTTCTTTTAGGTCCGGTGGGCAGCATTTCCCAAGCTGCCAATCTGCTGAAGGGGAGTGCCGAATGTGGTTGAAAAGTACAGTTACGGGGGCCAGGCGGTCATCGAAGG
>JAAZLZ010000337.1 GCA_012799075.1 Bacillota bacterium | reverse complement strand
GGGCTTGCTCCACTGCCGCGGGGCCGGCCTTTGAAGGAGCCCAGATCACCTGCGGCATGGGGGGAACCAAGGGCGCCATCGAAGGGGTGGACCTGATCGATGGCGAGCTGAAGCTGCAGATCATCGATGGGGGACCGGCCAAAGGGATATGTGGATCGGGGCTGATCGATATCATTGCCCTGCTCCTCCAGGTGGGGATCATCGATGAGACTGGCAGGATGCTGCCTCCCGACGAGCTGCCTGACGAAGTGCCGACCGATTTGCGACGGAGGGTCGTCGAAGGGGAGCGGGGTGTGGAATTCATCCTGACAAGGAAGCAAGAAAGCCCAGTAGTCCTCACCCAAGGGGACGTGCGTGAGCTGCAGCTTGCCAAAGGCGCCATCTACGCCGGCATCAAGATTCTGATGAAAGAGGCCCAGCTGACGCCCCAGGATATAAGTCGAGTGATCCTTGCCGGAGCCTTCGGGAACTACGTCCGCAAGGAAAGCGCCATCGCCATCGGTTTATTGCCCTTAGCAGAAAAGGACAAGATAGTCTCGGTGGGGAATGCGGCTCGGATGGGGGCCAGGATGGCCCTGTTGTCCCAGGAGGTGAGGGGCCGGGCGGTTCGCGCTGCGGCCGCCACCCGGTATGTGGAGCTTTCGGGGCGCCTTGACTTCCAGATGGAGTTTGCCGAGGCCATGTTCTTTCCCAGCCCCGGTGGGGATTTGGACAAAATACAACCGGCTTAAAGCAATATTATACCGGAATTAGCAAAAACGTACCGAGGGATAAGGAAGCGGGCGTCAAACTATGCTATAAGGGAGAATTAAGCCAGGTGTGCGGTTTTGCCCGGATTCCCAGAGCTCGGGTGGGAGCGGCCTAACCCCCGGAGGAGGTAACTATGCTAATCATTGGCGAATTAATCAACACTAGCCGCAAGAAAATTGGAGAGGCGGTGCAAGCCGGCGATATCCAATACTTGCAGCAAGTGGCAAAGGATCAGGTGGAAGCAGGCGCCCATGTCCTTGATGTCAACTGCGGAACCATCATCGGCAAGGAGCCGGAGACCTTGGAATGGCTGGTCAAGCTGGTCCAAGAAGTGGTGGATGTTCCCCTTTGCCTGGACAGTCCAGATCCGGTGGCCTTGGAGCGGGCTTTGCAGGCCCATAAGGGGACGGCTATGATCAATTCCATCAGCCTGGAGAAAGAGCGCTACGAAGCCATCTTGCCCCTTCTCAAAGGAACCGATTGTTCCGTGGTGGCATTGTGCATGGATGATAAGGGGATGCCGGAGAACGTGGAGCAGGGTGTGGAGCTGGCCAGTCGGCTGGTGGACGGTCTGGGAGAGGAAGGCGTCGATCCTGATCGGATCTACCTGGATCCCCTGGTGCGTTCGGTAGGCACCGGCCCCCATTATGGTATAATGTTCCTTGAGACAGTCAAGGCGATCAAAGAAAAGTACCCAACGGTTCACATTACCTGCGGGCTCAGCAACATTTCCTTTGGGCTTCCCCAGCGGAGGCTCCTTAATCGGACCTTCCTGGTGATGGCCATGGCCGCGGGGATGGACAGCGCCATCATGGATCCCTTAGACAAGGTAATTATGGCCCACTTGTACGCTGCCCGTGCTGTGTTGGGCCAAGATGAATTTTGTGCGGATTATATCACTGCACAAAGAGAGGGCAAGCTGGAAGTATAGCATAATAAACACAGAGGAGGTTAGCTGTACATGGCAGATTTCACCAAGATTAGTCAGGCTTTGATTAAGGGCGATGCCAAGACGGTTAAGGAACTGACGGAAAAAGCAGTCGCGGAAGGTATCGCGCCTGGCACAGTCATCCAGGAAGGCCTCATCAGCGGGATGTCCGTCATCGCCGAACGCTTCAAGAAGAACGAGATTTACGTTCCCGAGGTGTTGATTGCAGCCCGAGCCATGCATACTGGTTTGGGAGTTCTCAAGCCCCTGCTGACGGAAAGCGAGACGGAGGCTGCCGAGGTATTCCTCATCGGCACCGTTAAGGGCGACCTGCACGACATCGGCAAGAACCTGGTGGCCATGATGATGGAAGGCGCGGGCTTCAGGGTCGTGGATCTGGGCGTCGATGTGCCTGCGGAGAAGTTCGTTGATGCCATCAGAGAGCATAAGCCCAGCATCGTAGGACTGTCCGCCTTGTTGACCACCACCATGGTGGCCATGAAGGATACCCTTGAGGCCATCAAGGCTTCCGAATTCAAGGATAAGGTGAAGGTCATGATCGGCGGGGCCCCCGTCACCCAGAACTACGCGGATGAAATCGGCGCGGATGGCTACGCTCCCGACGCCAGCACCGCGGTTGACGTGGCCAAGCAGCTGGTCGGAGTGGCGTAAGAGTATACCTGCATAACCGGGGAGGAAGCTGCGGCGTTCCTCCCCTTTTCGCGTCTTGCAAGGATTCCGTCCCTTCTGAGGCGAATACCTGGGGCGAACGCATACTAAGGGGGGCGTGGGTCATCAACCTGGAAACACTAGGCAGAGAAGTCATTTTGGCCCTAGAAAGAGTGGGGAGGCAGGTGGTCCTTCTCACCCAGATCGTCGGCCATATCCTCGGGGGAGGGGTGGATCGGGGGGTCACTTTAACCCAGATGGTCAATCTGGGCTTTAACTCCATTCCCATCGTGCTCATCGTCGCTGGCTTTGCCGGGATGGTGTTCGCCCTGCATACCACCCGGGAGTTCGCTCGCTTTGGGGCCACGGCCCTGGCGGGGCAAGTCCTGGGCATAGCCATGGTGCGGGAGTTGTCCCCGGTGTTGACGGGGATCGTGATGGCTGCCAGGGGAGGCTCGGCCATCGCAGCTGAAGTGGGTGCGATGCAGGTGACGGAACAAGTGGATGCCATGCGGGCGCTGGCGGTGGATCCGGTGGAATACCTGGTGGTGCCCCGCTTTGTTTCCTGCACCCTGATGACTCCCTTGCTGACCATCTTCGCCAACGTCCTTGGCCTACTTGGAGGATGCTTCGTGGCCGCCTGCCAAGTCGGGGTGAGCGGTCGGGCTTTTCTTGAATCGGTCAATTACTTCCTATCGGTGGGGGACCTTGTCGCCGGCATCCTGAAAGCCCTTATCTTCGGCGGGATTGTCGCCCTGATCGGCTGCAGCCGGGGCTTTATGACTGAAGGAGGCGCAGCAGGAGTCGGCGAGAGCACCACCGGTTCCGTGGTTTCTGCGATCATCACGATTTTCGCTGTCAACTACTTCCTATCCACGGTGATTTTCCACGACAGCGTTGTTGCTTGGTGAGATTAATATGGCTATTATCGAATTGCGCGGGGTTGACTACACCATCGGCGATGCCCGGATCCTCCGGAATGTGTCCCTTAAGGTGGAGGAGGGGGAGGTCCTGGTGATCCTCGGCCCGAGCGGATCGGGAAAGAGCACCATCCTCAGGCTGATGAACGGGCTTCTGCAGCCTACCCGGGGACAGGTGTTCAACGGGGGAAGGGACATCAGCGAGCTGTCTGATGATGAGCTGAAGGATGTCCGGAGGCAGACGGGCTTTCTCTTCCAATCCGGGGCCTTGTTCGACTCCTTGACGGTGGGGGCCAACGTGGGCTTTGGCCTGCGTAAAGTTGCAAACCGCCAGCAGGCCGGGGAAATCGTTGCCGACCAGCTTCGCCTAGTTGGTCTTGCCGGCACGGAAGAGATGATGCCCGCGGAGCTTTCCGGCGGGATGCGAAAGCGGGTCGCCCTGGCCCGGGCCCTGGCCCTAAGTCCCCGGATCATGCTGTATGATGAACCAACCACGGGCCTGGACCCCAAGACTAGCGCCGGCATCATCCAATTGATCCTGAAGCAGCAACAAAGGGGCGTCACCTCGGTGGTGGTCACCCATGAACTGGTTTATGCCAGGCAGGTTGCGGATCGGGTCGCGGTGCTGTTGGATGGACGGGTTGTCGCCCAAGGAAGCCCAGAGCACCTGTTGGCCTCCCCCGATCCGATGGTTCAGCAGTTTCTCGCGGGGGGTTGGGGATGAAGACCTTGTCTTCCGAAGCCAAAATAGGAGCCGCGTCCCTAGCGGGCCTAGCCCTGCTGGGTCTCATGATTGTTTCCATCACCGGTTGGCGGCTCCAGGGGAGCGGTCCCTTGGTGGATGTTCTCTTTTCCCGGGTCGACGGACTGCGGGAAGGGGCTCCGGTGCGGGTCGCCGGGGTTCAGGTGGGGAAGGTCGAGGAAATCCAACTGGCCGCCGATGGAGTCCTTGTCCGGCTGCGGCTGCAGCCGGGGCAAAGCCTTCCTGAGGACGGCCGCTTTTTCATTGGCAGCAGCGGCATCCTCGGCGAAAAACACGTTGAGGTCAGCCCGAGAGGCGTCGTTCCCGCGGTGACCGGGGATTTGCCCCGGGGGGAAGCCCCCTTGGACATGGAAGTGCTCCTTGCGGAAGTGCATGCAACCCTTCAGGCCATGCAGGAGATCATTCAGCTGTTTACCACCTTCGTTAGCGGGGAAGACCTCTTGGCGGAAATGGTCAACCTGGTGGAAGGGCTTGGCAGCACCAGCGATGAACTGGGCCGGACCATGGAAGAAGTAAGGTCCTTTACTCAAGAGGCGACCGGCATGACGAAGACCTTGGCGGAAATCGCCGCCCAGATGAAAGAATTGCCTATTGGGCAGACTATGGAGGATCTGCAAAAATCAGCCTCTTTGCTGGAGGCTACCTTGAGGGATGCCCATTTGATGGTTCAGGGGATCACCGCCGGAGGGGAAACGGCCGCGGACTTGCGGGCGGCCCTGGATTCCTTCCGTCAGGTTGCCGGACAATTGGAGCGTATTTCCGTCCTCATGGACGATTTCACCGCGGAGCTTACGGAAGGGGGAGCCGCGGAGGAAATCAGGGAAATCGTTGCTTCTTCCCGACGGACGGTCAAGGACCTAGAGCAAGCGGTGGGTCGATTCGTCTCGGAAATGGAAGGGGCCAGACTAGCCCGGATAGGGTCCATCATCGATGGGGCGGAAGCTGCGGCGAAAAACATGGAGAACATCGCCGAAGGCTTAGCCAGCCTCCCCCTGGCCGACGCCCAGGAGCAGCTCATGGAGTTTACCGCGGGACTAAAGGCCCTGACCGGTCCGGAAAACGTCCTCGCCTGGCAGGGAGCCCTCCAGGACCTCCATGAACTTTCCCGGACCTTGAAGGGAACGGCCCAGGCTGCCGATGGCTTCGTTAAGGATCTGCTTGCCCAGGGACAGACTGCGGCGCTCCTTAAGGACAGCATCGCCCAGTTCCAAGGGGCGGCCCTGGGACTGGGAAAGGCGGCCGAAGATGCCCAGGCTCTGATTGAAGGCCTGGAAGATGGGGGCAGGACCCGGGAGCAGATCCACGGGGCGATAGCCGGGGTCAGCCGGGCCGTGGGGGATCTGGAGCTGTCAGCCCAGGTCATCCGCAAGGAACTGGAGGGAGGCCGGGATGTGTTTGCCTCCCTGGGGGAATCGGCCCTGGCTTTGGAACGGATCCTGGCGTCCCTAGAAGACCTTTCGGTCCAGTGGCAGGAGTTTGACGGCCAGCCCCTAGGCCAGCTGGTCAGCTCGACCCTCGAGCTTGTTGACAATTTGCACAAGGCTGTCCAAACAATGGATCCAAAGGCTTTGGGCGAGGTTTCCAAGGCCGCGGCCCTCCTTGGCGAGAGCGCCAGGGAAGTTGGGGCCCTGGCCAGGGAGGTGCGGGCCGAAGGACAGCTGGCGGCATCCTTGCATGAAAGCATCGCGGCCCTGGAGAGAATGGCCGTCCAAATGGAGGGGGCGGCGAAGGACGCGGGGGACTTGGTCCGGGATTTGGGTAAGGACGGCTTCCTTGCCGACCAGACCATCCAAGCGGTCCAGTCGGTGCAGCGGGCGGCCCTCAACCTGGAGGAGGCCGCCAAGAAGATCGGTGCTGAGATTCCTCCGGGTGCAGGAGGGACCTTGGATCAGGTGCAAAGGGACATCGAGGAGCTAAGGGCATGGCGGCTGACCCCTAGCTGGGCCGTCGCCTTGGGTTCTGGCGAGGAGAACCTGGTGGTGGACTTCAATTTAAAGCTGCATCACCCACTCAAGGACGATTTTTTCGTCTTGGGCCTGGGTGAACTAGGCATCCAGCGCGGGCTCAATCTCCAGGTCGGCTCCAAGGATGCCTTTCGCTGGGGCCTTTTTGCCGGTTCGTTGGGGATGGGGCTCGATGCCCCCCTTGGCGATTTGCGGTTGGGGTTTGAAATCCTCGACCCGAAGGATCCCAAGCTTTGGCTAAGGAGCACCTGGGGGCTCACTCCCCGGTGGCGACTGCTGCTTCGCTCCGGCAACCTGTTGGCCGGCGAGGGCTGGCAGGGGAGTCTTGGCCTGGAAGGCCAATTTTAGGTGATGTGGGGAGGAAAAACGGTGGTGAACTACTTTCTCAGTGAAGAACAACAGATGATCAAGGAGCTGGCGGCCCAGATCGCCCGGGAAAAAGTCCGCCCCGTCGCGGCGGACCTGGATGAGCGGGAGGAATTCCCCCGGGAGATCCTAAAGGTCCTGGCCCAGTCGGATCTTTTCGGCGTGTGGATACCGGAGGAATACGGGGGCCTGGGGGGCGGGATCTTTGAACAATGCCTGGTGGTGGAAGAGCTGAGCAAGGCCTGCGGCGGCGTAGCTGTGAGCTACGCGGCAAGCGCCCTGGGAGCTGTGCCCATTTTGGAATTCGGCACCGAGGAGCAAAAGAAGAAATACCTGCCCCTGGTTGCTTCAGGCAAGGCGCTGGCGGCCTTTGCCCTGACAGAGTCGGAGGCTGGGAGCGATGTGGGAGGCATGAGGACCACCGCGCGTCTCCAGGGAGATGTCTACGTCTTAAACGGCACCAAACAGTGGATCACCAATGGGGGCGAGGCCGATCTCTACACGGTGATTGCCGTCACCGATGAGAACAAGGGAATCAGGGGAGCCAGCGCCTTTATCGTTGAAAAGGGTACTCCGGGGTTAAGTTTCGGACCGAAAGAGAGAAAGATGGGGATCCGCTCCTCAGCCACCACGGAAGTCATTTTCCAGGACTGCCCCGTCCCCCGGGAAAACCTGTTGGGCAGGCCGGGGCAGGGCTTTTTGGTGGCCATGGCCACCCTGGACCGGACCCGGCCGGGTATTGGCGCCCAAGCGGTGGGCATCGGCAGTGGGGCTTTGGAAGCGGCCCTCCAGTTTGCCCGGGAGCGGCGCCAGTTTGGCCAGCCGATCACTTCCTTCCAGGCCATCCAGCACAAACTGGCCGACATGGCTATGCGCCTGGAGGCGGCCCGGGCATTGGTCTATGCCGCTGCCCGCATGATCGATGCCGAGGAGAAGGACATCTCCATGGCTGCGGCCATGGCCAAGACCTTCGCCTCCGATGCGGCCATGGAAGCTGCCGTGGAGGCGGTGCAGATCATGGGGGGCTATGGGTACATGCGGGACTACCCGGTGGAGAAAATGATGCGGGATGCGAAGGTGACCCAGATCTATGAGGGCACTAACGAAATCCAACGGAACATCATCGCCCAAGAGCTGATCAAAAGGGCGGCCAAGGGACGGTGAGGGCCTTGCGGATCATTGTCTGCATCAAGCAGGTTCCCCACCCCGATGAGGCCAGGGTGGATTCCCAGACGGGGCTTGTCATTCGGGAAGGGGTGCCCATGGTGCTGAATCCCAACGACTATTTTGCCATCGAGGAGGCCCTGCGCCTGAAGGAGACCTGGGGCGGGGAGGTTGCAGCCTTGACCATGGGTCCGCCCGGTGCCGCCGCCATTTTGCGGGAAGCCATCAGCCTGGGCGTTGATGACGGGGTGCTCCTTTCCCATCCGTCCTTTGCTGGGGCGGATACCTTGGCGACTGCCTATACTTTGGCCCGGGGGATCGAATGCCTGGGCGGGT
>JAAZLZ010000336.1 GCA_012799075.1 Bacillota bacterium | reverse complement strand
TCAGCAAGGGAAACCCCATCGGTTATCCCTGCCCCCATTTTGAAAGCATGAAGCAAGCCGTCAAAAAGAAGATCGGTGACGACACAGCCTTGATCGAATGGACTCATTAAGATATGCAGGGGGTCTTGCGACCCCCCTGTCCCCCCCAAACCTCATCCAGACAACATGATGGGTCCTCCTGGTCCCAACGGCAAGCCTAGCAGCATCCAAACGATTAGGAGCACCATCCAAACGATGAAGAATACGATCGAATAGGGCAGCATGAGAGAAAAGGCGGTGCCGATCCCCGCTTCCTTATCATACTTCTGCAGAAACCCCACTAGAATCGGGAAGTATGGGAAAAGGGGGCTGACGGCATTGGTGATGGAATCGCCGATTCGATAGGCTACCTGGGTAAGGGCGGGATTGAAGCCTAGAAGGATGAACATGGGCACGAAGACAGATGAGATCAAGGCCCACTTGGCGGTGCGCTCCCGATGAAGACATTGATGATGCAGGCCACAACGATAAAGCTGACTGCCAGAGGAATGCCGACCAAACCGATTCCTTTGAGAAAATCGGCTCCTTTGATGGCGATGAAGATCCCTAGGTTGCTCCAATTAAACCAGGCGATGAACTGGGAGGCTAAGAAAATCAAGACGATGTAGCCACCCATGTCGGCAACTCCCTGCGCGGCCAGCCTGACCACGTCCGAGTCCTTCTTGATTTTGCCAACCGCGCGGCCGTAGGCAATACCCGGCACCATAAACAGAATCGTCATGATGAACACCGTCCCGGTGATCAAGGAGGATGGGATCAAGCCACCGGTTTGCGGATTCCTCAGAACTCCTCCGGGAACAATGCCGATGACGAGGAGCCCAAGACCGATAAGAAACGCGACTCCTGCGGCTTTAAGACCTTGCCTTTCTCGATCAGTCAGCTGCTTCAGCCCTTCTGATCGGTGTTTTTCGGATAGGGAGAAGGTGCTGTAGCGGGGAGCTATCAGCTTTTCCGTCACCCAAACGCCGGCCAGCGTCAAGGGAAGGACCGACGCCATCATGAAATACCAGTTGACCGCGGGATTGACCGTCATCGCTGGGCTGACCAGCCTAGCGGCGGTCTCCGTGGTCCCAGCTAGAATGACATCGATGGTTGAAAGGAGAATGCAGGCATTAAAGCCCGCGGCTACGGCCCCATAGCCCGCCGCGATGCCAATGAATGGATGCCGCCCCAACGCGATCAAGAGCATGGCCGCGATGGGAGGGAGGATGATAAAGCCAGCATCGGAAGCCGCATTTAGGTTAATCCCCAGCAAAACGATGGCCAAGGTGACCATCACCGGTTTGAGGCCGGTTACCGTCCGTCGCAGCAGAGCGTCAATCATACCGCTTCCCTCAGCGACGCCCACCCCCATCATGATGCAAAGAACCGTCGGCAAAGGAGCAAAACCGGCGAAGTTGTTCATCATGGTATCGATGATTTTCCGGAAGCCGTCACCATTCAAAAGGCTAAGCACCATGATCTCCTTGCCTGTTCCGGGGTGAATTACTTTCCAACCGAAAAGCTCCCCTAGTTGTGAAAAGATGAGTACTGCCGCGGCTAGGATGATGAAAATCGAAGCAGGATCGGGCAGCCGGTTGCCTAACCTTTCGATTTGCCCCAGGATGCCTTCAACGCCCTTGCTATTCCTTGGCCTTGTGCTCGGAGCGCCCATCAGTTTTCACTCCCCCCATTGAAGGTTGCACACAACCTCGCATATACTTCCGCTGCCCTGGCCACCTCCTCCAGCTCTACGTATTCCTCGATGGAATGGGCTTGTAAAATGCTGCCGGGACCCAGGATGATCCCCGGAATGCCCGCTCGGTGAAACTTCGTGGCATCACATCCGAAGCTGACTCCCTGGACTCGGGAGGAACCTAGCACCTTCCGGCAGGCTGCTTGGGCTGCCAGAACTATCGGCTCGCCCGGAGCCGTCTCCATGGCCTCATCAATCAAGTAAGGCTCATGGATTTCTCCTGCAACTCCCAGATCCCTAAACAGGGCCTCGAACTCACCCCTGATGACCTCCCAGGTTTCCCCCGGGAGCATTCGCCGGTCAAGTTCGATGGTGCAGGCATCGGGGATGGTGTTGACCACCGTCCCGCCGGAAATGCAGCCTATGTTCACCGTGGGACTTCCCAACAGATGGTGGCTTTGCTCTTTGTACTTAGGGATGATCTTCTGCTTGACGCCCTGGATGATGGCAGCCATGTCATAGATGGCATTATGGCCTTCCTCGGGCCTTGAACTATGGCCGGCCCGCCCGTGGGTCTGGATCTTCCAGCGGACAACCCCCTTGCAAGCCGTAACCACCGCCAAGTTCGTCGGTTCACCCACCACTACTCCTGCGACTCGAAAACCGCTCTCCAGGAGATGGGTTACCCCCCGGTGCTTGTACTCCTCATCGACCACCGCGGCCAGGTAAACATCGGTGGGGGGAGTAATGCTCTGCTCAACCAAGAGCTTTAGAGCAAGCAGCATCGCGGCGAGTCTCCCCTTCCATGTTGACCACGGGCATGGTATCCAAGTGGGTCTCCAAGCAGAGCCCCCGGCGGCTGGG
>JAAZLZ010000030.1 GCA_012799075.1 Bacillota bacterium | reverse complement strand
GTCGGCAGGTTTTACAGTTCCCTGTGGGGATGGGTGGATTCCAAAGATGAAGACCATTTGGAACTTGATCAGTTGTATGTGGATATTTACACCCCGTCCATGGATTTTCGCATCGGGCGGCAGCTAGTCAGCTGGGGCACCGCGGACGGCTTTAACCCGACGGATTATGTCAATCCGAAAGATCTTTTTGATCCCCTCGAGGCGGAATTCCGGAAGACGCCCTTGACCATCGCCCAATGCACCTATTACACCGGGCAAAGCAGCATCACCGGGGTGTTGGTGCCCGAGTTTAACGGCCAGGGATTGCCCGAGCAAATAGGCAAGCTCCTCCCATTTCCGTTTGCCGAGCCAAAGGAGCCCGGGGACTGGCAAGACAAGGTCCAATACGGCCTGCGCGCGGAGACCCACTTGGCCGGCTACGACTGGCAGCTAAGCCTTTACCGGGGGTGGGACCCATATCCTGCCTTATGGATGGTTCCAATTAACGAATACGAATTCCGCCCTGAATCGAGCTACCGGCGCATCACCAAGGGGGGCCTGGCCTTTGCCGGGACCGTGGGCGATGTGGGCCTTTGGGGGGAAGGGGCCAGGATGTGGCCGGAGAAGATCGATGGGCTCGAGGGAAATCCTCTTGCTTTATCCTCAAATGATGCCTACACCCAAGGGATCTTGGGGGTGGATTACACCTTCTTCGATGATCTTTACGCATCGGCTCAGTATCTTTGGAGCAGCAGGGGTTCGGCCCTCAGTCCCTATGGCCAGGATGATAAGGCCCAAAGCTATCTTATCCTCCAGGGACGCTACACCCACTGGGACCATGAGTTAGAGCTAATCGGGATGACCAACATCACCGACAGTAGCTGGGTCCTCAATCCGAAGTACTCCTACCGGGTGCGGCCCGCGGTCAAGCTTTATGTGGGCGGAAGGTTTTTCTTCGGGGATGGGGACAGCGAATTTGGCCAGGCCATGGTCAAGGATGAGGATCTGATTAAAGGCGGGATTGAATTTAGCTTCTGAGGCAGGCCGCCCTTTGGGGGCGGCTTTTTTTTGGCCAAGGTTTTGTCAATATATGGCATAAGGAAGGAAAGGTGGCTGGGGCGGAGAATTCTTGAATTAGACGCACAATTAGCAAAGACCTGTTTATGAGTTATGTTCCTTGAATAATGCCAGGATGGAGGAAAGTCCATGTCTTTACGAATGATCCGCACTGGTCTCTTGATTGATGGCCACGGAGGAAAACCAAGGCAAAACGTCACCATCCACCTAGGTGAGGGACGCATCACCGCCATTGAAGAGGGTCATAGGGACTCCCAGGGTCTTGATGCCAGGAACATGACGGTGCTGCCCGGTTTAATTGACACCCATGTCCACTTGCATATGGATCCTCTCCTCCCCTGGACGACGGGCAATCAAGATCGGGAGGAGATCCTCATCTTGAAGGCGGCAAGCTTCATGCAAGAAGCGCTGGCCACCGGCGTCACCACCATGCGGGACTGCGGGAATACAGGGGTTGTCCCTTTCATCCTGCGGGACGTGATCGAACGGGGCATTATTCCAGGACCGAGGCTGCTCATTTCCGGCCCGCCAATTACTACCACGGCCGGCCACTGTTACTACTTCGGGCTGGAGGCCGATGGGGAGATCGAAATCCGGAAGGCGGTCAGAGCCCTTGTTAAAGGGGGAGTGGATTTCATCAAGATCATGGCCACGGGGGGCAACTTGACCCCGGGCAGCAACCCCCGCCGGGCCCAGTACAGCCTTGGGGAGCTCAAGGCCGCGGTCGACGATGCCCACCGGCTAGGCAGACGGGTTGCCGCCCATGCCCTGGCTACGGAAGGCATCCTTGACTGCGCCTTGGCCGGGGTGGACACTATCGAACACTGTGCCTGGTTCGAGGAAGGGGGAACCTTCCGCTATGATGAAAGGGCAGTGGAATTGATGGTGGAGAAGGGAATCTATGTGAACCCCTGCTTCCCCGCGATGTACCAGTTCCTGTCCCGCCAGCCGATGGATGTCCAGGAGCGGGAGCGAATCAAAGAGGGTCGGCTTGAGCTTTTACGCCGAGCCTATCAACAGGGCGTTAAGATGATCGCCGGGACCGATGGCGGCTGCCCCCAGGTGGGGTTCGATCTGCTTCCCTTGGGAGTCCGCCTCCTAAATGAGTACCTTGGCGTGTCCCCCATGGAGGCCCTGCAAGGGGCGACAAAGCATGCGGCCGAGGCCCTGGATCTAACCGATGTGGGAACGATTGCGCCGGGCAACAAGGCCGACATCTTGATCGTGGAGGGCAACCCCCTGGAGGATTGGCAGGCCCTGGAAAGGCCTGTCTGGGTCATCAAAGATGGACGGATCCTCTGGGAGAAAGGAGGTTGAGGCGGCGATACCTTGAACTAGGTGGAACTCGATGCTAACGATTGGAGGGATATCGATGAGGAGACGATTGGGACGTTTGATCCCCTTGTGCGTAGTTGTCCTGTTGATGGTCACCCTGGCCGCGTTGGGAGCTGAGAAGCCCAAGTATGGCGGCGTCCTTAGGGTCGCGACCACAACCAGTGTACCCACCCTCGATCCCATGGTCGTCACCCACATTGCCACCCGCGAAGTGGGCATGCACATCTTCGAAAGCCTGATTACCTTCGATGAGAATTTCGGTGTCGTCCCCATGCTGGCCGAGTCTTGGGATATTTCCCCCGATGGGCGGGTTTACACCTTCTACCTGCGAAGGGGGGTCCCCTTCCACAATGGCAAGGAAATGAAGGCTGAGGATGTTTGGGCCTCGGTGGTCCGATTCCTGGAGGTATCGCCCCGCAAGGGAGAACTGGCCAACTTGGAAGAAGTCAAGATCGTCGATGACTACACCGTGGCATTTCGACTTTCCCAACCTACAGGACCCTTCCTTGCAGCCCTGGCCAACCCCATTGCCCAGCTGGCTATTATGCCGAGGGAGGCTGTGGAGGGCAAGGCCGCTCGCCAGGCGGAGATCATCGGCACCGGTCCCTACAAGTTCGTTGAGTGGATTCCCGATCGACATGTAAAGGTGGTCCGCTTCCCGGAGTATGAGCCGATCGACATGCCAACCAGCGGATTCGGAGGTTACAAAGCTGCTTACATCGACGAAATCCTCTTTATTCCCGTACCCGAACCGGGTGCCAGGGTGGCCGGGTTGGAAGCCAGCGACTACGACTTTGCCGACTTCTTGCCGGCCATTAACGTGCCTGACTTGATGGACCAGCCGGGTCTCATCCTCGACAGCTTGATGCCCTATACGTGGCCGGTCATCTACTTCAACTTCGCGCGCAGCTTTGGCAGCCACAAGCTTCGCCAAGCAGTTCAGGCCGGTTTGGATTTGGATGAAATCATGATCGCCAGCAGCGACGGCGCCGGCCGGTTAGACCCGGGGATGTACTTCAAAGAGCAGGTCTGGAACTCCCAGGTGGGGATTGATCTCTACAACCAAAAGGACTTGGACAAGGCAAAGGCTTTAATGAAGGAGGCAAACTACGCCGGCGAAGAGATCATCGTCGTCACCAACACCGACTATGAGTACATGTATAAGGCGGCCATCGTCTTGGAGCAGCAGCTGAAGAAAATTGGCTTCAATGTCAAGCTGGTGGTCCTCGACTGGCCAGGATCGTTGGACGTGCGCAAGGATCTTGACAAGTGGGACATCTTCTTCTCCAGCCACTCCACCCGATTCGATCCTAGCGCCAACGACTTCTACTTCAAGCCAGAGACCACTTTCTTTGCCTACGATAACCCGGAAATGGTTAAGCACCTCAAACAAGGCATGGATTCCACCGCTTTCGAGGATCGCTATCGAGCCTACGAAGAGGCCCAGCGCATCTTCTACGAGGACGTGGCCATGATCAAGCTCTACGACCTTGGCATCTGGCAGGGCTGGCAAAAGTATGTGAAGGACTATCGACCTTGGGTCATGTTGAACTTCAACAGCGTTTGGCTGGATAAATAGCACGACCGGTGGGCGATCGAAGGATCGCCCGCCGAACCAACTGCTAAGGGGTAATGCCAAGGTGGGAGTATACATCATCCGACGGGTCTTAGGCTTGATACCAGTTTTGATCCTGGTTGCGGTAGTCTCATTTCTCCTCATCCACATTATTCCCGGTGATCCGGCGGCAGTGATGCTGGGGACCGATGCCACCCCCCAGGAAGTGGAAAAGCTCCGGGAGGACTTGGGCTTGAACGAGCCTTTGCATGTCCAGTTTTACCGCTGGATATCCAGGGTCCTCCGGGGTGATTTGGGCGATTCCTTCTTTATGGGACGGCCGGTGACCGTCGCCCTGCTGGAAAGACTGCCGGCCACCATCCTGCTGGCGGTAGCAGCCCTATTCTTTGCCGTCCTCATCGGGGTGCCCGCGGGAATCATTGCCGCGATCAAGCAGAATTCCATCATCGACCAGTTGGTCATGATCACCGCCCTCATCGGGGTCTCCCTCCCTAGTTTTTGGATCGGCCTGAATCTGATCTTGATCTTTTCCGTGAATTTGCGTTGGCTGCCTTCAGGAGGCTACGTTCCCTTGACGGAAAACTTCATCGACGGACTGCGCTGCTTGCTGATGCCTGCCTTTGCCCTTGGCTTCATGCAGGCTGCCCTCATCGCCCGCATGACCCGCTCAAGCATGCTGGAAGTCCTTCGGCAGGACTACATCCGAACCGCCCGTTCCAAGGGCCTAGCCGAACAGGTTGTGGTGGGTCTGCACGCCCTGAAGAACGCTATGATCCCCATTTTGACCGTGATCGGCACCGCCTTTGGCGTACTTTTGGGCGGAGCGGTCATCGTGGAGACGGTCTTTGCTTACCCGGGTATCGGACGGTTAGTGGTGGCGGCAGTGCAAAGGCGGGATTACCCAGTCATTCAAGGAGCTCTGCTTTTGATCTCGTCGATTTACGTCCTGGTCAATCTCTTAGTTGATATTCTATACACCCTGATCGATCCTCGAATCAAGTACAACTAGAGGGGGGGTAGCTTTGCCAACCCAAAGCCACTCAACAGTTGATGCCGAGAAAGCCGATGGGTTGTCCAGCCCCCGGCGAGACTTTTTCAGACGTCTGCTAGACAGCCGGTTGGCAGTCTTGGGGTTAGCCCTGACGGGGCTGATGGTGATGATCGCCATCCTCGCCCCCGTTCTTGCTCCCTACGATCCACTGGCCATCAACATCACCCATCGATTGCAGGGGCCCAGTTGGGAACACCCCTTCGGAACGGACAATTTCGGGCGGGACCTTTTCAGCCGAGTCCTCTTGGGCGCCCGCTTATCCCTCAAGGTGGGTGTATACGTGGTGGTATTCACCAGCCTGTTTGGAACCCTCATCGGTCTCATCGCCGGTTACTACCCCCGCCTCGATAATGTGGTCATGCGGGTGATGGATTCCCTGATGGCTTTTCCCGCCATCTTGCTGGCCATTGCCATCATGGCCGCCTTAGGCCCAAGCGAATTCAATGTAGTCATCGCCTTAGGGATCGTCTACATACCCCGCACCTCCCGGGTGGTCAGGGGCTCGGTCCTGGCCCTTAAGGAGCGCGACTTCATCGAAGCGGCCCGGGGCGCGGGGGCAAGGGACGGCCGAATTCTATTCTTGCACATTCTGCCCAATTGTCTGTCGCCCCTGATTGTCCAGGCCACCTTCATTTTCGCCTATGCCATCCTGGCTGAGGCGGGTCTAAGCTTTGTCGGGGCCGGGCCTCCCCCTCCCACCCCCAGCTGGGGCAACATCCTCAGTGAAGGCCGATCCTACATGCGGGTTGCCCCTTGGATCACCTTGTTTCCGGGCCTAGCTATCGCCATCACGGTCCTGGGTTTGAATCTGGCTGGGGATGGTCTGCGGGATGTCCTCGATCCCCGTTTGCGCTAATTATTTTCGAAGGGGGTATCATCATTGCCAATGGATCGATTCTTGTTTGCGAAGCTGTCTTGGCCCGAAATTGATGCTGCTGCCCAGGCTGGCAAGCCGATTCTCCTGCCCATTGCCACCATCGAGGACCATGGTCTTCATTTGCCGGTGGATACAGATGTGGTTATCACCACCGCGATCTGCCTCAGGACGGCAAGGCTCATCCCGGATGAGGTCCTGCTGATGCCGACGGTTCAGTATGGCTACAGCCCACACCATTTGGACTTCCCCGGGACGGTGACTATCGGATGGTCAACCTTCGTCGAGTACCTGCTGGATATCTTGCGAAGCCTTGTCTATCACGGCTTTAGGAAGATCTTGATCGTCAATGGCCACGGCAGCAACTCGCCTTTGGGTGAAATGGCCGCCCGGTTGGGGGTCGTTGAGCATCCGGAAAGCCAGTGCGCCTTTGTCTCCTGGTGGGAGCTGGCGGATGTCCGCCAGGCCGTGGCTCAATTTCGCGAGTCCACGGTGACAAGCCATGCTTGTGAACTGGAGACTTCCCTGTACCTGGCCGCGGACCCCCAGTGGGTGCAGATGGATAAGGCCCATAAAGATATCAGCGTGCCCATGTCTCCCCATTTCTACAGCGATTTGGCCGGGGGCAGGCCCAAATTGGATTTTAAGAATCCCGTCCGCCTGACGGAGTATTGGAGTACAGTGACGGAAAATGGTGTGAAGGGAGATCCGACCAAGGCTACTGCCGAGAAGGGCAGGATTATCATCGAAGCGGCGGCCGGGGAGCTAGTGGAAATCCTTAGGGAACTAAAGGAGCGCCCCATCAGGCCCCGGATCCCCCATCAAAGTCACCGGCACTAAGGGGGAGTTTAGATGACAGAACACCTCCTGGCCATCGAAAACTTGAAGACCTACTTCTATACCAGGGAGGGAATCATTCCTGCGGTCGACGGTGTTAATCTGACCATCAGGCCTGGGGGGACTTTGGCCCTCGTGGGCGAGTCGGGCTGCGGCAAGAGCGTCACCGCACTCTCCATCATGCGTCTAGTCCCAACACCGCCGGGCAAAATCGCGGACGGCCGGATCATCTTCAACGGGGAGAACCTCTTGGAGAAAACAGACAGCGCCATGCGGGCCATCCGGGGAAACGAAATCTCCATGATCTTTCAAGAACCCATGACCGCGTTGAATCCCGTCTTTACCGTCGGCAGGCAGATCAGTGAAGCCATCATCCTGCACCAGGGCCTTAGCAAGCAAGAGGCCCAGATGAAAGCCGTCGAGATGCTCCGGCTGGTGGGCATTCCTTCCCCTGAACGCCGGGTGGATGATTACCCCCACCAAATGAGCGGGGGAATGCGGCAACGGGTGATGATCGCAATGGCCCTATCCTGCAACCCCAAACTTTTAATCGCCGATGAACCGACGACCGCCCTCGATGTGACCATTCAGGCCCAAATCCTCGACTTAATGAAGGCATTGCAGGAAGAACTCCAGACGGCGATCCTCCTCATCACCCACGATTTGGGGGTGGTGGCGGAGACGGTGGAAGAAGTTGCGGTCATGTATCTTGGTAAAATCGTAGAACAGGCCAAGGTTAATGAGCTGTTTGCCAATCCCCTCCACCCCTACACCATCGGTCTGTTAGGCTCGATCCCTAAGCTCCATGAAGACAGGGAGCGCCTTCACGTCATCGAAGGGATGGTGCCCGATCCTCTGCGTATGCCGGGGGGATGCCGGTTCCACCCTAGGTGCCGCTTCGCAGAGGCTATCTGCCTTCGGGAAGAACCTCCCATCACCAAACTGCCAGGAGATCACCTGGTGCGATGCTGGAGGGAGGTGTAAGAGTGGACGCCCCTATTCTGGAAGTACAAGATCTGAAGAAGCACTTCCCCATCCAGCGAGGGCTGTTTGCCCGTCAGGTGGGGGCCATCAAAGCTGTCGACGGCATTAGCTTCCATATTCACAAGGGGGAGACCTTCGGCCTTGTCGGCGAAAGCGGATGCGGCAAATCAACCACGGCGAGGCTCCTCATCCGGCTGCTCGAGCCCACCTCGGGCACCATCAAGTTTGCCGGCCAAGATATCTTAAAGCTGGACCGGAGTGAAATCCGCTCCTTGCGCAAGGAAATCCAGCTGATCTTCCAGGACCCCTATTCCTCCCTTAATCCCCGGATGACCATCGGCGAGATAGTCGGGGAGCCGTTGATTATCCACGGCGTGGCCCAGGGGAAAGATAAAGACCGGAGGGTGCAGCAGCTGCTAGAGGTGGTGGGGCTTGGTCCATACCATGCCAAGCGGTATCCCCACGAGTTCAGCGGCGGGCAGCGCCAACGGGTGGGCATCGCCAGGGCCTTGGCCCTCAGTCCCCAGCTGATTATCTGTGATGAACCCGTTTCAGCCTTGGATGTATCCATCCAGGCCCAAGTGCTTAATCTTCTCCAGGACCTGCAAAAGAAGTTCGATCTCACCTATCTTTTCATCGCCCATAACTTAAGTGTGGTCAAGCATGTAAGCGACCGAATCGGGGTGATGTACCTGGGCAAAATAGTGGAGATTGCCCCGAAAGACCGGCTGTACGCTTCTCCTAAACATCCTTACACCCAAGCCCTGCTATCGGCGATTCCCGTCGCCGATCCAAGGGTCAAGAAACAACGGATTATCCTTGAGGGGGATGTGCCGAGCCCCTTAAATCCCCCTACCGGCTGCCGGTTCCATACCCGTTGCGGAGAAGTTGGGCCAAGGTGCAGGGAAGTTGAGCCTCTTTTAGAGGAAGTGGAGCCGGGGCACTTTGTCGCCTGCTTGAACTGCACCGATTACGGGAGGAGAAATGGCAATGGCCAGGACTGACTTGAAGAAGTCCCTAAGACACCTCTACCATGCCCCGAAAACCCCGGTGGAAGTCAACGTGCCCGAGATGTCTTTTCTCATGATCGACGGCAAGGGCGTTCCAAATGAATCCAAGGAGTTTCAAGATGCCATCGAAGCCTTGTATGGATTGTCCTATACTTTAAGGTCCATGGCAGCAACAGCCCTTGATTACGTCGTCATGCCCCTGGAAGGACTGTGGTGGGCCGAGGACATGTCCGCCTTCACCGAAGGAAGCAAGGCCCACTGGCAGTGGACATTAATGATCATGCAGCCGGATGTTATTACCCACGCAATGGTCCAAGAGGCAATCGACAAGGTGGCGGTAAAGAAGGGCAAGGTCCTGCCCGCCTCCACCAGGTTGGAACGCTTTGATGAGGGCCCGGCAGCCCAAGTGATGCATATCGGTCCCTATTCCGCGGAAGGACCCACGATTAAAGCTTTGCACCAGTACATCCAGTCCCTAGGCCGCTTTCCCAGGGGGAAGCACCACGAGATCTATTTAAGCGATCCAAACCGAACCGCCCCTGAGAAGATGCGGACTCTAATCAGGCAGCCCATGGGGTGATCCCGGCAGGGCAAGACATAATCAGTGCCTTGCCCTGCGGACTTATCTATGCAGCCCATCCTACCATACGGTGTAACCCCCGTCGACAAGGATCACCTGGCCGGTAACGAAGCTGGAAGCCTCCGATGCCAGATAGACCGCGGTCGGTCCCACCTCCTGGGGAGCGGCGATCCGTCCTTGGGGAATCAGATCGATGGACCGCTGGTAGACCACCGGATCTTGAATCCAGGGCTCGTTGAGGGGAGTGCGAAAATAGCCGGGGGCAATAGCGTTGACATTGATGCCGTAGGGAGCCCATTCAGCGGCTAAGCTCTTGGTGAGCATGGCGACTCCGCCTTTAGAGGCACAATAAGCGGAGAGGGAGCGATCCCTGGCGACAATGAAGGCGTTCATCGAGGCCATGTTGATAATCCGCCCCTGCCTCCTTGTTACCATGTGCCGACCGACGGCCTGGGCACACAGGAAAACACCGGTAAGATTAAGATCGATCACGTCCCGCCAATCCTTCTCCGACATTTCCAAGGCCGGTATGCGGCGATTGATCCCCGCGTTATTGACGAGGATGTCGATCTGGCCGAATTCTTCCAGGGTCTTAGCGACCATCCCGTTGATTTCTGACGAACGGGTCACATCCACCGCCAAACCTAAGGTCCTCGTTCCAAGAGAACCGAGCTCCTCTGCGC
>JAAZLZ010000335.1 GCA_012799075.1 Bacillota bacterium | reverse complement strand
GGTCACCACGTGTAGGAGTACCGGACCCTTCATGGCCAAGGCATCCCGCAGGCCCCATCTTAGTAACCCGATGTTATGACCATTCAATGGACCGTAATAAGAAAACCCCAGTTCTTCGAAAAACATCCCTGGTACAAGCACCTGTTTTAAGGCGTCCTTAAGTTTGTCAACGGCCCGGTGGACAATCCCTCCAAAGGCCGGGATTTGCTTTAATAAGTTTTCTAATTCAGTTCTTGCCTTATACAAAGTAGGGTCCATCCGCAGCTGGGTAAGATAACGGGCAAGGGCCCCGACGTTCTTATCAATGGACATTTCATTGTCATTTAGGATCACAACCAAGTCCGTTCCCCGGTGTCCGGCATGATTGAGGGCTTCAAAGGCAAGCCCTGCCCCCAAGGCGCCATCGCCAATGACAGCTACCACATGGTAGTCTTCCCCCAACAGATCCCGGGCCTCGGCCAAGCCCAAAGCCGCCGAGACGGAGGTACTGCTGTGGCCAGTACCAAAGACATCGTGGGGACTTTCCGATCGACGCGGAAACCCGCTGAGGCCCCCATGTTGTCTCAGTGAGGCAAACTGATCCCGTCGTCCCGTAAGCAGTTTGTGGGCATAAGTTTGATGACCTACATCCCATATGATCTTGTCTTGGGGACTGTCCAGGATGCTGTGGAGGGCAATGGTCAACTCCACCACACCCAGGTTAGCCGCCAAATGTCCTCCGCAATGGGAGACAGTAGTGATAATCTCCTGCCGTATTTCCTCCGCCAGCTCGTCAAGCTGACTAAAGGTCAAGCCCTTCAGGTCGGCGGGTGAATTAACCGCATCTAACAATCGCGCCATGTTACTCGCCCCGTTTCCCTTTCCGCGTCCGTTTCTTATTGTCCTTTGACCGCCGATTGGCCTTTGCTAAGATGGCAATCCCGGTGCCCTTCTCAAGCCAGTAAAGCAGCCTGCCCACTACGAGGACGATATCGTGGGCATTGTTTAACGCAATCACCTTTCCACAAGCTTTGCCCGCAACGGTTAAGGCGGCAATCAATGCCACCATCAAGGTCGTCATCACTGGTTCCTTAAGTCCTGGCCGCAAAAGGAGCAAGCGCATCACAACCGCCGCCGCAACGGCCCCGCTCAACGTGCCTGCCACATCACCGATCATATCGTTTGTAAAGGTAGCTACCTTATCGGCATGGCGAACGAGGCGGATAGCTTGCTGTGCGCCGGAAACCCGGTCAACGGCCATCGCATGGAAGGGCTCTTCCCGCGCCGCAGTGACGGCAACCCCAATAATGTCAAAAATGATGCCCAGTCCTACGATGACCAGGAGTAAAATCAAAGCAGGGAAGAGGCTAAAGAAGGTAAGAAGGGTTTGACTCCCCAGAGAAATTAACACTGATAAAAAAAAGGTCGCTACCCCGACGGCGACAAACCGCCGTGTCTGTGAGCGAAAATTTGGCTCTCCCAAAGAAAGGAACACCGCCTCCTTAGGGTATGTAGGGGCCGGCAGCACGCTGAGTAAAGATTGTGGCTTGAGGTCCAGCAGGTTTTCCCGCAGGCCTGCCGAAGATGTTGCCATCTTGGCGGTTTCCCCTTTACGGCCTGCCTGTTTTGTCGCCAAAAACAGAGCTAGATCGCCACTTAGCTCACATCGCAATCCCCAACGTGCCATCCACCGGAAACAGCCTAGGAGTTTTCCTCAACGACGCTGATTGCCCTCTAGCCCCTTTTGCAGGAAGGGTTTCAAGCGGTACAAACCAAGAACGTTCCACGGCCGTTGAACCATTCTTGTACCCCGCTATCCCACCATCCCACTCAGGGCAGGCTACGCTGCACCCAACACTAAGTACTGATGAACAGTTTATGCATCGCGTGCAGGTTCTACCCAAGCCGTAGACAATCGCCACGAACTTGGGTCTCCGCGGAAAGGGGGTCAACGCCTACATGCCTTTGTAGATCGCCCCCACTTCCTTAACCCCCAGCAGCAGCCCCCAACTGGGCTTCGGCGGCCACCACCAGGGACTTCATCGATGTGCCCTTAACGGATTTTTAGGCCCGTCTTCAAAGGCAACAGCGCCGACTAGAATACTGCGCCGGCCCACTGTTTGGTGTAGCTGTATTATAACATATGGCCCCAAACCCCGCAAGCAACAGCATTCTTCAGCTTATCTATCCCTATGCAAGATATATCCGGCAAGTTCCCTTAGCGGCCACGCGTCCTCACCCAAACCCTCAAGGGCCGCTACAGCACCCTCGGCCGCACCCCGAGCAGCCTCTTTTGCCCTTTCCATACCAAATAATGCCGGATAAGTCGCCTTGCCCTGAGTTGCATCGCTCCCTACAGGCTTGCCCAGCTTGTCGGCATCGCCTTCTACATCCAGGATGTCGTCGGTGATCTGAAACAAAAGGCCCATCTCCCGGCCATAGGTGGTCAAGGAAGCCAAGAGATCCTCCCCCGCTCCCCCCACCATGGCGCCCGTTCGCAAAGCGACAGTGATCAGGTCTCCTGTCTTATGACGGTGAATGTACTCCAAAGTAGCCCTATCCACATTTTTGCCCTCAGACTGTAAATCAACCACCTGCCCGCCGATCAATCCCTCGCTGCCAACGGCCTGGGCCACCTCGGCAACGATGTTTACCACCGCGGCATCATCCGGCAGAGAAAGACAAGTAAGCAAGTAAAAGGCCCTGGTAAGCAGAGCATCGCCGGCCAGGAGAGCGATGGCTTCGCCGAACATCTTATGATTCGAAGGTTTGCCCCGTCGCCAATCATCATCATCCATACATGGCAAATCATCGTGAATCAAGGAAAAAGCATGGATCATCTCCAAAGCCGCCGCCAAGGGCAGGGCCGCCTCGCCTGAACCCTGGGCTGCCTCGGCAGCTGCAAGGGCCAAAATGCCCCGAAGACGCTTGCCTCCGCCCAAGGTGGAATAGCGCATGGAACGGTGCAAAATCTCCGGCACAATATCGTCGGCAGGCAGATATTGCTCAAGGGCCCTTTCGACCAATTGCGCCCGGCTGTGCAAATACTGCTGCAGATCCTTCACTGTTATCCCACTCCTCCTTGGGCAAGATCCCGTAGATCAGGGCCAAAACCTTCATCCACAAGCACCCTAATCCGTCCTTCGGCCTTGTCCAGGCATTCATTACAGAAGCGTATCAATTTGATGCCTTGTTCAAATAAGGCCAGGGATTCTTCGAGACTGGTTTCGCCGCCTTCGAGCAGCCGAACAACCTCTTCTAGCAGGCTGCAGGCCTCTTCAAAGTCGATGTCTTCCCAGTTGATTTCCTTCACTAGCCTCCACTTCCTTCCCGGCAAATCTTCTGGATCTGGGCATGCAACTTTCCTTCCCCGAGGATGATATGCAAGACATCTCCCATGTGGGCATCCCGAGCCCGGCGCAGAATCAGCCCATCGGGCAGTTGACAGATGCTATAGCCCCGGGCCAAAGTGCCCAGGGGACTGAGGAGCTCCAGCCTTCCCGCCAGACTGGTCAATTTCTCTTTGTTTAGCCTGTACCCATTGCGCACTGCCAACAGCAATGAACGCTCCCGCTCATCCAAGGTGAGCCGCAACCGGTTCAGTCGTTCTTCAGGCCGTTGGAGGACACTTCGCTCAGCTAGGCGCCCCACCTGCTTGCGCCCTTGATCGACGCGTTTTTGACCCATCCGGCAGAGACGCTCCTTGAGGCTGTTCAGCTTGGTTGCGATCGCGCCAACATCAGGAACGGCCATTTCCGCCGCAGCCGAAGGGGTAGGCGCTCGGTGATCGGCCACCAAATCCGTAATGGTTACATCCGTCTCATGGCCCACAGCGGAAATCACGGGGATCGAGGATGAATAAACGGACCGGGCAACGTCTTCATCGTTAAAAGACCACAGGTCCTCAAGGGAGCCCCCGCCTCTTCCTAGGATAATGACGTCAAGCTCGCCGTAGCGATTGCACAGATTCAAGGCGCTAATAATGCTGGCCGGACCTTCGCTTCCTTGGACAGTGGCCGGGGCGACGATAATATCGATCCTAGGATTGCGGCGCCGAGCGACGGTTACTATGTCCCGCAGGGCAGCCCCTTGCAGCGAAGTGATCACCCCGAGACGATGTGGAAAAGCCGGCAAGGGACGTTTCCGCTCCGGATCGAATAGGCCTTCCGCCGCCAGCTTGTCCCTCAGCTGCTGAAAAGCATAATGGAGGAGTCCCACTCCTGCCGGGACGATCTCCTCCACATACAGCTGGTAATCCCCGTTGGGCGGATAAACGCCGATCCTGCCTGCCGCCAGCACCTCGAGCCCATCGTGGAGAGGAAAGGAGACTGCTTGTCCATAGCGGCGAAACAAGACGCAGCGGAGTCGTGCCTTGGCATCCTTGAGGGTGAAGTAAGTGTGGCCCGAGGTGTGACGCTTATAGTTGGAGATCTCTCCCCGGATCAAAATGCTTTGCAGGACCGGATCGGCACTTAACGCACCTTCGATCCGTCGAGTTGCCTCGGCCACCGTCCAAATCTTCGGTTCAGCAGGCCACATCAGTGGCTCTCTCCCACCTGGGACCGGGCAATGGCACCCAAGACCCCGTTGACAAACTTGCTCGATTCGTCATCCCCGTAGATTTTGGCCAGCTCCACTGCCTCGTTGATAGCTACCCCAACGGGGACAAGGCGGCCGTACATGCTCTCAAAGACTGCAATCCGCAGGATATTTCTGTCGATGTTAGCCATTCGGTCCAGCTTCCAATCGATGGCATTGCGAGTGATTAAATCGTCAATAGCCTGTCGGTCCCTTAAGACCCCTTGGACTAGTTGACGACAAAAAGAAGCACCCGCGGGCGACAAACCGTCGACAGCCACGGTGTTTTCCAAACTGAGCTCCCAATCGCATTTGCCAACGTCAATCTGAAAAAGCACCTTCAGAGCCGATTCTCGGCCCGCCCTTCTACTCAACTGATTTTCCCCCCATCAACGCGGCCAGAGACGCCTGAGCAGTTCCGGCAGCTCTTCCCTTTCCACTAGGCTGCCCACAAAATAACCCACCAGAAGGCAAAAACAAATGAAGAGGGCTCTCCAAAACCCAAATCGCAGGATAAGAAGTGCCACAACCAGCCCGATAACGCTCCCCCAGAAGCGGCCTTTATGGCGATGTATAGCCCTCCGTATCTGATCCCACAGCTCCTCCATCTCCGGAGCACCTCACTTCCCTACTCCACCCTCAGCTTCTTCTCCCGGACTAGGCTCTTTACTTTCACCTGGATATCCGCTATGTCCAGTCCCGTTGTCTGTTTCAAATAGTCTTTTACTCGCGCCTGAACCGCTTCGACTGCCGCGGGAATACTCACATCGGGGAGCACCTTCAAACTCAAGAGGATGCCCACTCCCTCCGACCGGGCCCTAACCTTAGTTTCCACATCCTGCACCCCGGCCACATCCTGGGCTGAACGCTGGATTAGGCTTTCCAGGGCGGACATGCTGATGTGTACTTGACCGAACTCGCTCTCCCATACTAAAGGAGGGGCGGACCCCATGTCCCTAATGGCCAGTCGGAATATGTAAAGACTGAGCAACAACAAGACAATGCCCGCTGCCATCGGCTTTTTGCCGTCAAAACGGGCCATGTAATCCAACCAGTGAAATACTTGCTCGGCCGGATTCCATCCCCATACCAAAGCAAAGGCCAGCAACGACAATATTAAGAAAACCAGGGAGAGAACCACCAGGATCACACGATCATGTGCCCGCACCAATATCTCCTCCTCTTGAGGTGCGGGTTATCTAACCCGGACCTCCTCGGGCTTTTCCTCCTGGGGGAAGTGGACACCCTGGATATTGACATTAACTTCAACCACTTGCAGTCCCGTCATCCCCTCGATGGCCCGCTTCACATTTTCCTGAATCTTCCAAGCCACATCCGGGATCCGCACTCCGTAGTTGACGATGATGAACAGGTCTACCGCAGCCTGCTCCTCCCCTACTTCCACTTTGACCCCCTTGGACAGATTCTTTCGGCCAAGCATCTCGGCAATGCCGCCGGCGATGCCGCCGCTCATCCCGGCAACACCCTCAATCTCTGTAGCTGCAAGTCCAGCGATGATGCCCACCACTTCATTGGCAATCCTCAGTTCGCCCAATTCAGTTCTATCCTTAGTATCAGCCAACTCTGTCCACCTCCATTTGCTGGATGCACCCTTAGTATATCAAAGGATGGTGCCAAGAACAATCACAGAGCGTTCTTGGCGAGAAAACGGGTCTCTATGAAGTCCGTTGACAGTTCTCCCCGTCGGAAAAATGGATCGTCGAGGATCTCCAGATGGAAGGGGATCGTGTGGGCAATGCCGTCAATGGTAAACTCCCGCAAGGCGGCCCTCATCCGGTTGATGGCTCTATCCCGGGTGGGCGCCCACGCGATTACCTTGGCAAACATGGAATCATAATAAGAAGTTACATCCCACCCCTCGTAGGCGGCACTGTCGACGCGAATCCCCGGTCCCCCCGGCGGGCGATAGGTCTTGATTCTCCCGGGACACGGCAGGAACTTTCGATAGGGGTCTTCAGCGGTAATCCGACACTCGATGGCATGACCTGTCATGGAGATGTCCTCCTGATTGCAGCTTAAGGGCTCGCCCGCGGCGATAAGCAGCTGTTCCCGGACAAGATCGACCCCTGTGACCATCTCAGTCACCGGGTGTTCCACCTGGATGCGGGTGTTCATCTCCATGAAATAGTAGCGGCCTTCACTGTCGAGGAGAAATTCCACTGTTCCCGCATTAACGTAATTGACCGCCAAGGCCCCTGTAATGGCAGCTTCCCCCATGGCCTCCCGGAGCTCCCCAGTCATGATGGGACTAGGAGCTTCTTCCAAGAGTTTTTGGTGGCGGCGCTGCAGTGAACACTCCCGTTCACCCAAATGGACTGCCTTTCCGTAGGAATCAACGAGGAGCTGGATTTCGACGTGGCGAGGTTTGGTGACAAACTTCTCTAGGTATACCACTCCGCTGCCGAAGGCGGCTTCCGACTCAGCCCGCGCCGGGGCTAAAACCCGCAGCAGCTCCTTCTCATCGTAGGCCACCCGCATTCCCTTGCCGCCGCCGCCTGCCGCAGCTTTGACGATAACAGGATAACCGATCTCCCGGGCAATCCCAGCAGCCTCCCGGTCGCTTTCCACACCGCCCAGGCTTCCAGGGATAACGGGCACTCCGGCCTCCTCCATGGCTCTTTTAGCCGCCGCCTTATCCCCCATTCGCTCAATTGTCTCCGGGGAAGGCCCGATGAAGGCCAGTCCATTAGCCCGGCAGATTTCGGCGAAATGGGCCCGCTCGGCCAGATACCCATAAGCCGGATGGATGGCATCGGCACCGGAGATAAGGGCAGTGCTGATGATGTTGGGAATATTGAGGTAACTTTGTGATGATGGGGCTGGACCTACACAATAAGCCTCATCGGCATAGGCTACGTGAAGGGAATTGGCATCCGCCTCTGAATAGATGGCCACCGTTCTGATGTCCAGTTCGTGACAAGCACGGATAATTCGGAGGGCGATCTCCCCCCTGTTTGCGATTAACACCTTTCGAAACAAGTCTTCTCCCCCTAGGCAAGCTTCTCAACGATAAACAAAGGTTGGCCGTACTCAACGGGCTGTTCGTTCTCCACCAGGATCTCCTTGATGATGCCGGCCACATCAGCTTCAATTTCATTCATCAGCTTCATGGCCTCGATGATGCAGAGGGGTTGACCCTCTTCAATACTGTCACCGACTTCCACATACGGAGGAGCATCAGGAGCCGGCGCCCGGTAAAAGGTGCCTACCATAGGTGCAGCGATGATCACCGTCTCTTGTTCCGACGGAGCCGCAGATACCTCCAGCGGCAATACTTGCCCAGTCACCAGCGGCCGTGGAAAGGTCCCTTCATTTCGTTGACTTTCTTGGGGCGCAAAGACGACTGCTTTCTTCAGGTGCAGCCGCACCTTGTCCGTTTCCAGTTCAAGTTCGGCCACATCGCTTGCACTTAACGCCTGTAAGAGTTCTTTTATCTCATCGAGATTCATCCACATCCCCCTTTAGAACCAAGGTGCACCAATCCCCAGTTGGGAAAAACCCAACAAGTATATCTTTACCAATTCTGATGAAAGCCAGCCCCGGAGGCATTATTCCCCGGGGCCACATGGTTCAGTCATGGGTGTTTCTTTCGTCTTGCTGGACCAAAATCCTTCTTCTCCCGGAAAAGTCACTGCTCAATTCCGTCAATAATCGTGATCCGCTCCATGGTCACCCCAGCCATACGGTTGACCACCTCACCGATTTGAGCCGCTTGCACCGCATCCACCTGACCATCCACAACTACATTGGCACTGTCGGCAGTCAATACCACCACCGCGTCCCGATGGCCCTTGGCCCTGATTAAATTTTCCAACTCCGTCTCCTTATGGCTTAACTGGGTTAGGTGCCAAAGCCTTGCCTCCGTCTCCGCCCGGCGAGCAGGTTGAATCGTGGGATCCATGAAGATTTCTTCCAGATACGATGTCTGCCGACTGCGGGAACGCTCCCTTTCCCAGCGATATTCACTGAAGAAGTCCGTCCGCAGGGGAGCCACCTCCACCACGTCCCTTTTCGGAACGGTAAGGGTCTCCAATCGTTGGAGGGGAGCCGTTGCCGGCAAAGTCTCCGCACTAATCTCAATCAATTGCCCATCGACCAGGTCCTGGTCCTGCTTTCCTCCCCGGGGAAACACATACAGGTAGCAAAGCCCCAGAACAAGTAGGATTAGGGCCAGGAGAATCAATCGGCTGGTACGCTTACCAATCACATAAAACACTTTGCTCACCTACTTTCTCGGCATGACTTGTATCCTGTGGGCTGGCACCCCCAGGACTGTCTCCACCGCCCGCAAAATGTCGAGTCTGACCCGGGGGTCCCGGGCCCCGTCGGCAATTACTAGTACTCCTCTGATAGGAGGCCGGCCTTCCTGAACAATGATAGGCTGCTCTCCCTTGCGGGCATTATCGGTGACAAGAACGTATTGGATCGTTGTCCTTTCCTCGGTGATTTGTCGCTCAACGCCGGCCCGGTCATTCTCAACGGTGGTTCTCACCTCCTTTGTCTGATTGGCTAGATACTCCCGTCGGGAACCGTCCACCGTCAGCAAGACCCTTACCTCCCCCACTCCGGCAATTTGGGTCAGGGTGCCGACTAGGGACCGTTCCAAGCGTGTCTGGAAATCCGACCATACTTCCTCGGGGGCTGAAAGCAAAGCTGGTTCGGCCACACTCTGGACCGCGGGCTTTCGCTCTGGAGCAGTACTCACCAGGAGAACCAGACCAGCCAGGAGAATGACCACCGTCAACTTGGCCCGACGCGTCTGGGAAGGATTGAGGTTCAAAAGGCCCTCTTCATCCCCCTTTTCAGGCCCTTGCCGCCACCATTTATGCCAATTATCGAGAAGTCCCACTGCTCCCACCCTCCCTGTAATGCACCTCGACGGCCCCGTGACCAAGACCGTAGAATCGGGCGATAAAGGGAATCACCTTCTCATCCCACGCATCTTGCTTCTCCCCCGGGATTAGCTGAAGGTCGACGATAACCCGATCAATGCGGCCTTCTGACAGCAAAGCCTGCACCCTTGCATCTTCCACCCCGGGGGTCAGGGCCAGAAAGGCCCCAGCTTGGTCGTTCAAGCGGGAGACATGATCCCCTGTCAGCCGGGCAAGGGCCCCTTGCCGCAGGTTAAGACCTGCTTCCAAAGGGAAGCTTTCCCGCTCTCCACTAATGGTGGGTAGCTCCCAATCGATTCTTAGTCCCGTTAAAGCTAGCATTGGCTCGAGAATTGCTGCAATCAGGACAAGGCCGATTACAAGCTGGACAAAACCCCGAACGCTGTTCTTGGGCAATAGAGCTTCCAGGAATACCACAACAAAGACCAAAATGATCAGGTTTTGCAGCCATTGTCGCAAGGGCATTCACCTCGCCAGAGCCGC
>JAAZLZ010000334.1 GCA_012799075.1 Bacillota bacterium | reverse complement strand
TTCCTTCGTCCGCGAGATTTCGTCTTGGCGCTCAGATGTCTGCTCAAGTCCCGGCAAGGCTCCTCGGTAAGCTGAAATCTCGCGGACGAAGGAAGGAAAATCAAAGGAAAGGGGAGTAGGTGTCGTCGGGAGGTGATTAGTATGCTGGACAAGGTGCGGGGAGGTCTTTTTGGCGTAGCCGTTGGTGATGCCTTAGGGGCGACCTTTGAGTTTATGGCCCGGGAAGAGATCGTCTCCCGCCATGGCTCAAAGCGGGAGATGGTGGGAGGGGGCTGGCTGGGACTACAGCCGGGGGAGGTTACCGATGACACCGACATGACCCTTTGTGTTGCCCGGGGCATTATCGCAAGTCCCCAGGACCCGGTTGAGGAAATCGGCCGTCAATTTCTAGCCTGGTACCAAACCGATCCCAAAGATGTGGGGGCCACGATCAGAACGGCCCTTGGTGCCTACACAAAGACCGGCGATTGGGAACAGGCCCGGGCTCTCACCTGGCAGCGGCATGGGGGAAGGGTAGCCGGCAACGGCTGTTTGATGCGCACCCTTCCCATCAGCTTTGCCTACTTTCAGGCTCCAGACCTATTGAGCAAATTCTCCCGGGAAGTGGCCTTCCTCACCCATCCCGATCCGCTGGCGGCGGAGGCATGTCTTTTCTACAATGTTTTGGCCAAGGAGCTTCTCTTGGGCGAAGACCCATGGTCGGCCTTCAAAAGGGCCAGGAGCCTCGTCCAACATGAGCAGCTTGCCGGACGCCTAGACTCTTTCCAATCGCTGGCCCTTGAAGAGCTGCAGCCGACTGGGTATGTGGTTGATACCCTCGAGGCCGTCCTATGGTGTTTCTTCAACGGGGAAAACATCATTGACGCAATTGAAAGCGCCGTCAATCTAGGGGGCGATGCGGACACCGTCGCGGCGATCTGCGGGGGACTCGCCGGCACCTATTGGGGCTGCTCCTCCCTGCCGGAACGGTGGTGGTCCCGCCTGCTTAGAAAAGAAGAACTAGACCAACTTGCCGTCGGCCTAGTTCAGGCTAGTCATCAAGTGCGCTAGTCAAGAAGGGACAAGGGTATCTTAAACGCTGGAATCCCCGTCGCATAAGGGGCAATTTCGTAGGAGTCGTAGTATACGACGAGCTGATCCCCTTCAATATAGAAGTCCCCTTCATTAGGAAGGGCGGTTAGGTTTAAGCTCTCTGGAAAGTAGTCCTCCTCGGCAGCCGCGATCTGTTCGCGGATTGCCTTCATGAGAATCTCTTGCCGGTCCGCTCCGGTGAGGAAGTCCGCAAGTGTCAACTGTTTGCCCGACTCAAGATCGATGTTGGTGCTCTCGATGAAGGAAAGACCATGGGCTCCTCCGGTGTACTGATAGAAAGTGATGGGTAAGCTCAGGATGTCCTTGTCGTTGCCGTAGACATCAAAACGGGTGTACGCTTGATACCGGCGAAAGGGAAGGTTTGTTTCTTTGAGTTCTTCGGCGGATCTTTCCGCCTCTGACGCAAGTTCGGCGGAAAAGGACATGATCCTGTCCTCAAGCTGCCGATTGATTTTTGTCTGCAAAGCTTTGTCTGTCATTCCTTCAATGACGGGAATGTATAGATCAATCTCAATGGAATCTAGGTCTTCCCTGACGGTCTTGGTAATAACCTGGACTACGCCGGGTTCCCCAGCAAAATGCCCCTGAGCCGCTCCGAGGACTGCTAGAATTATGGTCAGGGGCACTAGCACCTTGGTCCAATTTGCCATGATGGCGCCTCCTTAACACGATTTGGCAGCTGATTTCTCCCTAAAGGGCCTCCCTATGGATTCTATCATACAAATGTCGTGAAGGCGACGCCCAGGAGGAACTTTCCTGGATGGGCAAACCCGTGGGACCAGGCACATAAATATGCATGAACCCTTCTGTCAGCAAACATTAACGATATGGGCTCCATTGGCTTAGATAATATTGATATCATCAATATGATTGTGGTTGACATTGTAAGACCCCTTGTGGTAACCTGATTGTAAATTCTTCCCCGGCTGTCAGGGGAATGTGGCAGTCAAAGGCAGATCAGCATATCCTTGAGGTACGGCATGATAAGCTTTGATTTATCGAGAGCGGTGATTCTGCGGAATTGGTCGCAGTGTCCCGCTCTTAGATGCATAAGCATGCTGGGAATTTGAAGCCTATGCGTGGAAAGGAAGGTACGATAAGTGGAGCTAGATCTGTATGAGCTTGAGGAGCGCATTAACCAGCAACGGAACGTCTATCGAAACCTCCCCCCTGCCCGCTTGGTAGAAATAGCTTTAGCCAAGGGCGAGGGGATCCTAACCAACAATGGTGCCCTTCGGGTTACCACGGGTAAATATACGGGTCGCTCCCCTAAAGACCGGTTTATCGTCGATGAGGAACCAGTCACTTCTGAAATATGGTGGGGGTCGATGAACCAGTCCTTTTCGCCTGAGGCTTTTGACCGGCTGTGCCAGAGGGTTTTGGACTATGTCCAAGACAAGACGCTGTACGTTTTCGATGGCTTTCTTGGGGCCGATCCGGCCTACCGGCTGCCGGTGCGCATCATCAATGAAAAGGCCTCCCAGAATTTATTTGCTAATCAGTTATTCCTCTGGCCCACCGCGGATGAGCTGCTTCGGCACGAACCGGAATTCACCGTTATTGCCGCTCCCGGTTTTCAGGCGGTTCCCGAGCGGGATGGAACCCGTTCCGAAGCCTTTGTGCTCATCAGTCTGACCCGGCGGCTAGTGCTTATTGGCGGCACCCACTACTGTGGAGAAATCAAAAAGTCCATGTTCAGCATCATGAACTACCTGCTGCCTGCCCAAGGAGTGCTGCCCATGCATTGCTCGGCCAACAAGGGCAGGGATGGGGATGTGGCCCTGTTTTTTGGCCTTTCCGGCACGGGTAAGACCACCCTTTCGGCCAGCCCCCACCGCCGCTTAATCGGTGATGATGAGCATGGCTGGTCCAAAGATGGCGTGTTCAATTTCGAAGGCGGCTGTTACGCCAAGTGCATCAACCTGAGCGCCGAGTATGAACCGCAAATCTGGGCGGCCATCCGTTTTGGCGCCCTGTTGGAAAATGTGGCGACCGATGGTGGGCGGATGATTTGTTTCGAAGACAGCTCTCTGACGGAAAACACCAGGGTGTCATATCCCCTCAGCTTCATCCCAGGAGCTGTTTCATCGGGTTGTGCAGGGCACCCGCAAACCGTCATTTTCCTTACGGCTGACGCGTTTGGGGTCCTGCCTCCGATAGCGAAACTGAATCGGGAACAGGCCATGTATCATTTCCTCTCTGGCTATACCAGCAAGCTGGCGGGCACGGAAAGGGGAGTGCAGCAGCCAGAGGCCACTTTTTCGCCCTGCTTTGCTGCGCCGTTCCTTCCCCGGCATCCGTTGGTTTACGCGGAACTCTTGGGGAAGCGGATTGAGGAGCATAATACAGCGGTTTATCTGGTCAATACCGGATGGAGCGGGGGCCCGTATGGAGTTGGCAGCAGGATCAACTTGCGTTACACCCGAAGTATGGTGAGCGCCGTCTTGCGGAACGAATTGGAATTTGGCCATGAATACGATCCTGTCTTTAAGCTGGCGCTGCCCAAGGCATGTCCCGGTGTTCCGGCGGATATCCTTACCCCTCGCAAGACGTGGGCTGATCCGGCAGCGTACGATGAGCAGGCCCACAAGCTTGCCCGTCTATTCAGGGAGAACTTCAACAAGTTCAGTGAAGTGCCCCAGACCCTAGCGGCGGTCGAACCCTGGTGACCACCCAGTTATTTCCTGCTCCTTCATTGGAGTAGATTTGGGCAAACATACAAATAATACCGCCCGAAAGGGGGGTCAATGAATGCCCGGAAAGAAGGAGCGGGAGCGGACGCCTAAACGCCGTAAAGGAGAACAGCAAGAGGCGGCCGAGGAACTGCAGCCCGGGGGAACCCTAGGGGTTGAGGCGACTTCGGCTGGTGTGAGGCGCCGGTCTCAGGAACTGGGAACCGAACCGAAAAAGAAATAACGAAAATTGGGGGGGTTAACCCCCCAATTTGTACTCTTTGACAAATAGGGCAGGCAGGGAAGCCCTAACATTTGTCGAATCATAGGCTGTATCGTCTTACTGGAGGTGTACTTATTGACAAAGGCGGAACTACTACGTTTGGTTGATGAGGTTGCGGAACTAGCCGACAGCAAGGAGAACAAGGAACTCCAAGCGTGGTGGGATGCCCGACAGCCGGGTCGATTCTTGTATCTAATTGATCCTACAATCGGCATGTGGTCGGACATCTTGGACTTTTCCTTGTTGGATCACTACTCCGATCCGATTACTTATGCAGGAAATGTATTGCGCATCGCTTTGTACCGGTTCAAGGAATTCGGCGATATTCCCCTGGCAAAATCCGTTGACATTAACTTCAGCGCTCCCTTTGAGTCCACCCTGTTTGGCGTGGACTGGATTCTAAGCGAGCACATTGAACCTTGGCTTGGACGGGAACCAGCCATTGCTGAGAAGGAAGACTTGGACAAGATGGGCATGCCCGATTTTTACAAGAGCGGCTTGATGCCCCTTGCCCACCGCTACTATGAAGAGCTGCGGGAGGTTTTGCCTGAGAACTTTGAGGTTATCTTCCCCGGCTGGCGGCGCAGCCAGTTCGGCGTGGCCTGGCACATCCGCGGGCATAATAATCTACTCATGGACATCATCGACGATCAGGAGTTTTTCCACAAACTGATGGGTTATGTGACGGATGTGGCCATGGACTACTGTCAAAAACGGGCGGATTTCCTGGGTCGGGAAGTTGAGCCTACGTGGCTGGGCAATGATGAGGTCAACTGTCCCACCGTTTCCCCTGGCATGTATGAAAACCTGATTCTGCCCTACGAAATCAAGTTTGCTGAATTTCTCGGCGGCTTTACCAACTGGCATAGCTGCGGGGATACAACGCCCTTCCTGCACATGATCGATCGGATCCCCGGCTTGCAGACGGGCTATTGCGGACCCTGGAATGATATGAAGAAGACGGCTGAGGTTCTAGGCAAGACCCGACCCGTTTACATTGGACTGAACATCGTCGATGATGTCTTGGACGCGGACGGCGCGGCCCAAGACAAGAAGATCCGCCAGATCAAAGAAACCTGCTCCGACATTGTCTACTGGGTGCGCATGGGTCCCATGGGCACAATGAATGGACCGGAAGCAGACCTGCCGAAGATTAAGGAATGGGTTTCACGGGCTCAGCAGGCAAACCCGGACTACCCAGTGCGCCGATAGCATCAAACTGGAGGTTAACGATGGAGTACATCAGCACCCGGGGGATGAGTCTGCCAACAACGTCGGCCGGGGCTATCAGAAAAGGAATGGCCCCCGACGGGGGCCTTTACGTACCCGATAGCATCCCGGTTTGGAGCGGGACGGAGCCTTTGCTTGCTTCTACCTACCAAAAGCGGGCGGCGTGGCTTTTGGAACAGTTCTTAACGGACTACACCCCGGCAGAAATCGCCAGTTGTGCTGCTGCGGCCTACGGATCGGAGAAGTTCCCGGAGGCCGTTGCCCCCGTGCGGACATTGACCCCGTCAATGCATGTACTGGAGCTTTGGCATGGCCCAACCTGCGCCTTCAAGGACATGGCTTTGCAGCTCCTGCCCCATCTGCTCCGGCATGCGGTGGCCAAGGGCGAAGAGAACCAGAGGACTTTGATTCTGGTGGCTACCTCCGGGGATACGGGCAAAGCCGCCCTTGAGGGGTTCCGGGATGTACCGGGGACGGAAATCGTGGTCTTTTACCCGGCCAGGGGGGTTAGCCCCATGCAGGAGTGGCAGATGGTGACCCAGGAGGGCGCCAATGTCCATGTGGTGGCCGTGGAGGGCAATTTTGACGATGCTCAGCGGGGCGTCAAGGCCCTGTTTGCCAGCCGGGATTTTAATGAGGCTCTGTTAAGGCGGGGCCTGCAGTCATCTTCAGCTAATTCCATCAACTGGGGGCGTCTTGTTCCCCAGCTGGTCTATTACTTCTCAGCCTATACCGATCTTGTGCAAAGGAACATCATCAAGCAGGGCGATCCGGTGGATATCGTGGTGCCCACCGGCAATTTCGGCAACATCCTGGCGGCTTTCTACGCCCGGTCGATGGGACTGCCTGTCCATAAGCTAGTCTGTGCCGCCAACGCGAACAACGTGCTGGTGGATTTCCTTCGAACGGGCGTTTACGATGGCAACCGGCCCTTTGTCAAGACCATGTCTCCTTCCATGGACATCCTCGTGTCGAGCAACGTGGAAAGACTGCTCTTTGAACTCAACGACCGGGACCCCAGCCCGGTCGTCTCGTGGATGGAGTCGCTGGCATCCAAGGGTTTCTACGATGCGAGCTCTCTAAAGAGCCAGCTGACAGACATCTTCTGGGTCGACTGGGCAGGGGATGGGGAGACCTTGCAGACCATCGGCCAAGTCTATCGGGAACAGGGGTACCTCCTCGATCCCCATACCGCGGTGGCTTGGTCGGTCTATGAAAAGTATGCTGCTGCCCAGGGTTCAAGCTGCCCGGCTCTCTTGGTTTCAACGGCTAGTCCCTTCAAGTTCAACCGCAGTGTGGCCCTTGCCCTCCTTGGGGAAGACGAGGTCCAGGCAAGGGATGAATTCGAACTTCTCGGCCTCCTTGCCCGACACACCGGTTGGCCGGTGCCGACACCCTTGCGCGATTTGAAAGGCAGGTCCGTCCGGCACAAAACAGTCTGTCCGCCCGAGGACATGGGCAAGACAGTCCTCTCCCTCCTCGATAAACAAGCCAAGTAGCCTTTGCCTAGGGGTTTCTTGCCCCGGGCTTCCAAAGACAGATTTCCCACTTGGAAGGAATCAAACCAAGTTGAGCGAAAAGTAAAATTAAGGCGGAAAATACTACTAGGGGGTAGTATGGCTATGTTGCATCAAGTTGGCCGAGGAGGGATTGTTGGTGAATAAGACACTGGTTATCGATCCAAAGTTATGTACGGGTTGCCGTCTTTGTGAACTGGTCTGCTCCTTCAAGAAGACGGAGACCTACAACCCAGCGCGCGCTCGGATTCGGACCATCGTATTTGAAGATGAAATCGCCTTTGTCCCGATGACGTGTTGGCAGTGTGAGGAGCCCGTTTGTCAAGAAGTCTGTCCAACGGGGGCGGTAATGAGGGATGAGGGGACCGGTGCCGTGACCATCAGCGTGGAGCGCTGCATCGGCTGCAAGATGTGCATGATGGTTTGTCCCTTTGGCAACATCCAAAGTGACGGTTCGGGAGAACTGGTGGTCAAGTGCGATCTGTGCGGCGGGGATCCTGAATGTGTTGTCTTCTGTCCGACTAAAGCCCTTCAATACCTTCCTGCTGACAAGTTCACCCTGGCTAGAAAAAAGCGGATCGCCGGGAAATTCCGGTCGATTCTCGAGGAGGTGGAGTGGTGATGTTTGGCTGGATGGGGACAATTCTACGGGTAAACCTCAGCACTGGGACGATCACCAGAGAGAAGCTAGATGGAAAAATCGCGCGGGATTACATCGGAGCCCGGGGACTTGCGTCGAAAATCCTCTACGATGAACTTCCCTCGGGGACAGACCCATTGGATCCCGCCAACCTGTTGATATTCGCCGCAGGCCCCCTGACGGGGACGGCGGCCACCTCCGCAAGCCGCTACAACGTTGTGACCAAGTCACCCTTGACGGGAGCCATTGCCGCGTCCAACTCTGGAGGCTATCTCCCGGCGGAGATTAGGTATGCCGGCTACGATATGATCATTATTGAAGGCAAGAGCGAGGAACCGGTGTATCTTTGGGTACACAACGACCAGGTAAAGATCAGGTCCGCAAGGGCCATGTGGGGCAAGGGCACCGGGGAGACGGAAGCCTTGATCAGGGAAGAAACCGACGATGAGGCCAAGATTATCTCCATCGGGTTGGCAGGGGAGAAGCTAGTCCGGTTTGCCGGGGTGGTAAACGATCGGGAGCGGGCTGCCGGACGCTCCGGCGTGGGTGCCGTCATGGGCTCAAAGAACCTTAAGGCCATAGCCGTCCGGGGCACTGGGGGCATAAGAATCAAGGACGTCGCCGCGTTTCGCGATGCCGTCCTCGACAACCTGGCCAAAATTAAGAGCGGTGCTGTAACAGGGGAAGGACTCCCCACTTACGGAACCGCGGTGTTGGTCAACGTCATTAATAGCCATGGGATCTTGCCGACGAACAACTTCCAGCGGGGAGAGTTCCATGGGGCTGAAGCCATTAGCGGTGAAACCTTGGCCAGGGAGCTTTTGATTCGTAATCGTGCGTGCCTTGCCTGTCCCATCGGCTGCGGGCGGGTAACCGAAATCAACTGGGAGGGCGACGAGGAGCGGGGCGAAGGGCCGGAGTATGAGACGATTTGGGCCTTGGGGGCTGCTTGCGGCATCAGCGATCTAGAACTCATCACCAAGATCAATTACCTGTGCAACGAATACGGACTGGACCCCATTACCCTCGGGAGCACCCTTGCCTGTGCCATGGAGCTCTTTGCCGACGGCGCGTTGACAGTTGAGGAGACGGGTATGCCCCTCAACTTCGGTGATGGCCAGTGCCTTCTCGAGATGACTAGAAAGACGGCCCTGCGGGAAGGCTTTGGCGATGTACTGGCGGAAGGATCCGCCAGATTGGCGGAGAAATACGGGCGGCCTGAGCTGTCGATGACTAGCAAGAAACAAGAATATCCCGCTTATGATCCCCGGGGATCTCAGGGAATCGGGCTTGGCTATGCCACCTCCAATCGGGGCGGATGCCATGTACGGGGTTACACCATCGCCGCGGAAATCGTCGGTGCAGCTGTCGATCCTTTGACTTCCGAGGGAAAGGCCCAGCTGCTCATTGATTTCCAGGATTTTACCTGCGTCGTCGATTCGGTGGGAATGTGCTTGTTTACCACCTTCTCCCTTGGGCTGGATGATATTCTGCCCCTGCTCAAGGCGGCCACCGGAGTCGACTATACCTCTGAGAGCCTGCTTCAGGCGGGAGAGCGGATCTGGAACTTGGAAAGGCTGTTTAACTTGAGGGAAGGCCTGGGCCGCCAAGATGACAGCCTGGCCCCCCGCCTATTGCAAGAACCTTTGTCAGCGGGACCGGCCAAAGGCAACGTCGTTGAGCTTGAGTCGATGCTTGATGAGTACTACGAGCTCCGGGGCTGGGATGGAGAGGGGCGACCCAGTTCGGAGAAGCTGCAGGCCCTGGGTTTGGGGTGATGGTAGTTGAAGATGGAGTTCCTGGGCTTGACCCGCCGGGCGGCGGGTCTTGCCCACCTTGAATTGGAGGGGGCCACTGTGGCGGATGTGCTGCAGCGTCTACTGGCATCCTACCCCGATCTTAGGCCCCATCTTTTGGATGGGGACTGCCTCCGCCCCGATATCTGCATCCTTGTCAATGGCCGCAATATCAAGTACTTGGAGGGGGAGGCCACCCTTCTTGACGATGCGGACACCATCACAATCTTTCGCCAGGTAGCCGGGGGAGCCCCATAGGAAAGGAGAAAGGTCCACCCGATTATGAAGATTTTGATCATCGGTAATGGGGCGGCAGCCATTAGTGGAGCTAAGGCCGTCCGCCAGATGAATAGGGACTGGGAAATCGAGCTGCTTTCCGACGAGGTCCACCCGTTCTATTCCCGAGTCATGCTGCCGGATTATTTGGCTGGCAACATCCGTCGAACGGACCTGTACTTGGTGGATTGGGATTTCTATCGGGATCTTGGCATCAAGGCGACTTTGGGCGCCCAGGTCGAGGCCCTAGAACCAAAGCTTGCCAGGGTGATCACCGCATCTGGGCAGAGAATCCACTATGACCTGCTTTTGATTGCCTCGGGGGCCGGACCGGTTCTCCCGGGAGTAGAGGGCATTAACCTCAAGGGAGTCTTTACCCTTCGAAGCATCGATGATGTGGAGGCCATTCGGCGCTATCTCCAGTCCACAAATGTAGAAAGGGCCATCATCGTCGGTGGCGGCCTGGTCAGCCTGAGGACCGCCGAAGCCTTCCATAAGCTTGGGATCCCCACCACCATTGTGGTCAGTTCCAGTCGGCTCATGTCGCAAACCCTTGATGAGGCATCTTCCGAGGCCCTCCTGCGGGCGGTCCGAAAAGCGGGCCATGAAGTTTTGCTCAACGAAGATGTGACGGCCTTTTACGGTACCACCCACTTGCGCGGGGCCAAGCTTGCCTCCGGGGGCAAAGCGGCGGGGCAGCTTGCCTTGATCGGCAAAGGAGTTCGGCCTCGGCTCTCTTTGGTGGAGGGAACATCCATCGCGGTGGACCGGGGGATCTTGGTTGATGAATACCTGCGAACTAGCATCCCCAAGATTTATGCTGCGGGCGATGTGACCCAGTCCTATGACTTGATCAGAAAGCGCAGGGTATGCAATGGAATCTGGCCCAGTGCGGTCAGACAGGGCCGAATCGCCGGCTGCAACATGGCTGGGCTGAGCATCAGCGATGAAGGCGATCTGCCCATGAATTCGGTTCACGTGTTCGGGTGTTCCATCTGCTCGCTGGGGGTCCTTGCCGGTGATGAGACATATGTCCGGGGCAGTCTCCGGGACAACAATTACCGGAAGCTTGTCTTCTCCGGTTCACAACTTGTCGGCGCGTTGTTCTGGGGCAGCCTAAGGGATGCGGGGCGCTGCTACTGGCTTCTCCGTACAGGCCGACGTCCGACTGGAGGGACTTTGCCGCCGGTATGGGATGGAATGCCCCTGGGGAGATGCTGACCGTATACGTCATTGTCATGCTGATTGGACGCGCCTTTTCCCACGGCCGGAGGGGGCGCCTTCCTTTGGCCTATGGCAGGGCCATCCTTCGAGATCCAACGGCAATCCTTGCCGGGTTGGCAGGGGCCCTGGCGGTTGCCTTGCCAGTTCTCGAAGCTGTCCAAAAGGATTCTTCCTTTCGGCACAGTTCATGTGTTGGCCTCGCCTTGATTCTCGTGGGCCATGGTGTGGTTTATACGGCCAACTCGGCCCTTGGCGCGAACTGGTCCCCAACGATCGAGAAAACCGAAGGGCACCAGCTCGTCACCGGGGGGATTTACGGGGTGATTCGCCATCCCCTTTATCTAGCCGGCCTGCTCATCACGGTAGGGACTAATGTCTATTTTGCATCCAGCTGGTCTTGGATCGCCCTCTTGCCAGTCCTGGCTGTCTTGTGGATTCGGATACCGATGGAAGAAAAACAGCTTGTGGCAAGATTTGGCGAGAGATATACTGGGTATCGGAAGAAAACCAAGGCTATCTTGCCATGGCTGCTGTAGAGCTTGGCACCACGGGCGATTGGACGGAAAGGAGAAAGGACATGGGGATGATTCCAAGGATAGTCGTCGGTTTGGTGGTATTGGCTGCCATCGCCCTTGTGTACGGGTCAAGTCGCTGGCAATTAGCCACCACTAGTATGCGAGCAGATTTGGAGGCGGGGCGTCTTGCTATC
>JAAZLZ010000333.1 GCA_012799075.1 Bacillota bacterium | reverse complement strand
TCGAGGAAGGTGTAGCGGATGCCAAATTCCCGCAAGAGGCGGGCATCGGGAGGGTTGAACCCGCATTCGGGCAGCCAAAAACCGATAGGGTTCCGGTGGAATACTTGTCGATAAAAGTCAACGCCGATGCCGATTTGGCTGCGAACGGCCCAGGGTTGACTATCCATCAAGGGAAAGTAGCCATGGGTGGCTGCCGAGGCGATGATCTCAAGGTGTCCTTGCTCTTGAAACCGCCTGAAGGCTCCGACCAGGTCCCGTTGATAGCGGTGAACGTAAGAATCATAGGCCTTTTGGAAGTTGTCCCAGTACATCAAGGCCAAAGGTTGGTACTCGGGCAGGTAGCGGGTCCTTTCCACCTCTCGGTCCGCCAGCTCAAGGAGGCGTTCTAAATGCTGAATGTAGCGATCCTGGAGCAACGGGTCCATGAACATGGAAAGTAGGGGCGGCGTTAGGGACATGGTCAGGTGCCAAGGCACCCCATCTTGGCACAGCCTCTCAAAGACGTGCAATAGGGGTATGTAGGTCTCCGTAATAGCTTCAAACAGCCAATCCTCCTCGAGGAAGCTGGGATGCTCGGGATGGCGAACATAGGGCAGGTGGGCGTGGAGGACAAGGGATAAATAACCTTTCGGTTCCAAGGGCCATCAACTCCTTGTGACTAACTGTAGGTTTCCCGGGAAACCACCGGGGTAACGGTACTGGTTTGGGTCCCTTCGGGACTAAGGGCCTGGACCGGAATGACCAAGATGCCGTCCGGCAGGGCATAACGGGCGGTGAAGGTGCCATCGGGACGCAGCTTAATCGGTTGGCCGAGGATGGTGACCTGGGCACCGGGTTCCGTCGCCCCGTACAAGATAAGTTCCGTGTTGACCGTCAGCCAGAAGGGCTTGCCGATGACCTTGGCTTGAAGGCCCGGACTGCCTACGTTGATGATGGCCCCCGAGGCCATTTCCTTCTCCAGCATAGCGACTTTTGCCATCCCGGGAGAGGTGGCCCCTGTTAAGAACCAACCGCTGGCCATGGCGATGGTCTCCTCCAGGACCATCCATTCCTCATCGATTAGATCCGAAGCCCCCAATGGGGGAGATTGGGTCTTATTGGAATAAACCAGGGGGACAAACCGGCCGGAGGAAAGGGTGCGTCCAAGACACAACTGAAGGAGGTGCCCAGGTCGCCCGGCTTCAATGTACCAGTTGCGAGCGTAGACATCGATGGCTAAATCAAAGGAATCCTGTCGGGTCAGATCCATGACCCGCATGGTCCAGCATCCTCCATCCCAAAGGTCGGGACCTTCCTCTAAGCGGGTCCGTTCAATAAGGTCTCCCTGGACCTCCCAATAGGCGAAAACCCAAGCAGGATCCCGGACCATGGCTACTAATCGGGTTTCATTGTAGCCTAAGGGCAGCTCATATGCGCTGGGCACGATATCGGGTTGTCGATGGGCAGTGTAGAATCTCTCCTCTAGAAGGTTGATGGCGCGTGCATCGCTAGTTTCAACGGGCATTTCTGCTCCATTGGATCCCTGCGCCATGGGGGATCTGCCCTCTGCATCCTCTCTGTGCAAGATCTCACCTTCCTCCTCCCTGTGGGCTGTACTACACCATTAGCCGTTGTCCATCTTAATATTTGCCTTTCCCCTTGGCATTATTCCCTTTACCTCTCCTGTGTATTGCACAGAAGTATCGGGGGGAAGCTACCAAGGGCGAAGAATCTGGGAAAAATGGAGGAAGTCTGATGAAAAAAGGTTTTGTGTCCTTAGTATTCCACAGTCACCTGCCTTATTGTCGCCAAGCAGGCGTATGGCCCTTCGGCGAGGAGTGGGTCTTTGAGGCCATGGCGGAGACCTATGTTCCCCTGCTAGTGCTTCTATGTCGTTTGCGGGAGGAGAACTTGGGGGTTAGGGTTGCCCTTGGCTTCACCCCCATCCTGTTGGAACAGCTCCAGGACCCCTACATGCAGACTAGATTTCTTGAGTACCTTGAGGCCAAGATGGAAGCAGCCCGGCGGGACTTAGAACGCTTCGAGTCGACGGAACCCAAGCTTGCCGCCCTGGCCCAAGATCATTTGGAATTCTATCAGCGAACCGCCAGGGATTACGAGGGTCTCGGTCAGGATCTGGTGGGCGCTTTGCGCTGGCTCCAGGAAGAAGGGGTTGTTGAGCTTCTAGCCGGGGCGGCGACCCATGGCTATTTGCCCCTGCTGGAAGTGGAATCATCCCTGCGGGCTCAACTGACCGTGGGCCGAGAGGCCTATCGACACTATTTCCACACCTCCCCCCGGGGCATTTGGCTCCCCGAGTGTGGCTATCGTCCTGGGCTTGAGAGTTATCTTGAAGAATTGGACATCCAGTATTTTCTCGTCGATGGCCATGCCATCCGGGGGGGATATGTGGATGCGGTCTACCATGCCCCGGGCCCAACGAAAGGCAGCCGGGTGGCGACCACGGGGAAAACCACCATGCAGGGCTACTACGTGGGTCAAAGCCAGGTGGCCGTCTTGGGTCGGGACCAACTGACAGGCCTGCAGGTATGGTCCGAGGATTGGGGCTATCCCACCGATGGCGTCTACCGGGAATTCCATAAGCGGGATCAGGTGTCGGGCTTCCACTACTGGCGGATCACCAGCCCCTTGGTGGATCTAGAGGGCAAAGACATCTATGATCCAAAGGCAGCGTCTTTGCGGGTCAAGGAGCAGGCCCGTTATTTCGTCCAGTCCATTAAGGACCGGTTTGCCCAGGGGCTTCCTCCAACTTCAATCATCGTTGCTCCCTATGACCTGGAGCTGTTTGGCCATTGGTGGCGGGAGGGCATCAGCTGGCTTGAAGGGGTTCTAAGGGGGCTCGCCCAGGCGGAAGAAATCCAGATGACAACCCCAGGGGAT
>JAAZLZ010000029.1 GCA_012799075.1 Bacillota bacterium | reverse complement strand
GACCAAGGGAACCTTAAGTTAAGTTTAAGGAGTGGACAGATGTTAATCATTCCAGCAATCGATTTGCGAGGGGGAAAATGCGTCCGGCTGATCCAAGGGGATCCGAAGGCCCAAACGATCTACGGGGATGACCCGGCGGCCGTTGCTCAGCGCTGGGCCCAAGGAGGAGCCAAGAAGCTCCACGTGGTGGACCTAGACGGTGCTTTCAGCGGGAATCCCCAGCATTTGGATCTCATCGGCGAGATCAGCCAGGTGGGTCCGCCAATCCAGGTGGGAGGGGGACTGCGGACCCTAGAGGCCATCGCGGATGTGTTGGCCGCGGGGGCCAGCTTTGCGATTATTGGAACGGCCGCCTTGGCGGATCCTATTCTGTTGGAGCAGGCCTGCAAGGAGCATCCGGGCCAAATCCTAGTTGGGATCGATGCCAGGGATGGTTATGTGGCGGTGAAGGGCTGGACGGAAAAGACGAAGCAGCCGGCCAGGGAGCTTGCCCTTAAGGTGCGGGATTTGGGGGTGGAAGAGATCATCTTCACCGACATCAGCCGGGATGGGATGCTCATCGGACCCAACCTGAAGAGCCTGGAGGGCATGCTGGATTTGGGACTAAAAGTCATCGCCTCGGGGGGTGTTTCCTCCCTGGCCGATATCCGGGCCATCGCCAAATTGCCGAACATCTCCGGCATCATCATCGGCAAAGCCCTCTACACGGGGGATATCAAGCTCGATGAGGCCTTGGCCGTTGCCCAAGGAGGGGGAGCATGTCCATCAAACGGGTGATTCCCTGCCTCGATGTGAAAGAAGGACGGGTCGTCAAGGGCACCCGCTTTTTGGGACTGCGGGATGCGGGGGACCCGGTGGAGCTGGCCCGCCTCTACGATGAAAGCGGAGCCGATGAACTCATCTTTCTTGATATTACCGCCTCGGTGGAAAGACGCCGCTTCATGGTGGACCTGGCCAACAGGGTGCGGGAGGCCATCGCCATCCCCTTTGTCTTCGGCGGTGGCATTCGCTCCCTGGAGGATATGGATAAGCTCCTGGCCGCCGGTGTGGACAAGGTGTCATTGGGGACCGCGGCCGTGGAAGACCCCAAGCTCATCAGTCAAGGAGCAAGGGCCTATGGACGGGAGTCCATCGTGGTGGCCGTGGATGCCAAGAGGACTGGCCAAGGATGGGAGGTCCATACCCGCGGGGGACGGACCCCAACGGGTCTTGATGTTGTGGCCTGGGCTCGCCGGGTGGAAGCAGCCGGGGCCGGGGAGATCCTGCTTACCAGCATGGATGCCGACGGCACCAAGGAAGGTTATGATAATGAACTGAACAAGGCGGTTGCATCCGCCGTCGGGATACCCGTCATCGCCTCAGGGGGAGCGGGGAAGCTGGAGCATTTCCGCGATGCCTTCCTGGTAGGGGGGGTCGATGCGGTCTTGGCTGCCTCCCTGTTCCATTACGGCGAGTATTCCATCGGCCAGGTGAAGGAATACCTGGCCCAGGAAGGCATTCCTGTTCGGATGGCAGAGTAAAAGATGGGATGGTGTTTGCCTTGCAGGGCGATTTGACCAAGCTTAAATTCGATCAAAACGGGTTGATACCCGCGGTTATCCAGGACTGGCAAGACAACCAGGTCCTCATGGTTGCTTACATGAACCGGGAGTCCCTGGCGAAGACCCTGGAAACGGGCCAAACCTGGTTCTATAGCCGGAGCCGCCAGTGCCTTTGGCATAAGGGAGCAACCTCCGGGCATTACCAACTAGTTAAGGAAGTCATCTATGATTGCGATGGGGACTGCCTCCTCATCAAGGTGGAGCAGCTAGGTCCCGGGGCCTGCCACGAAGGCTACCGGTCCTGCTTCCATTATCCCCTCCTGGGAAAGGTGGACGAGGGACGGACCTTCTCGCCCGAGGAGGTCTACGGCCCGGCGATCTTGTCAGAGCTTTATCAAGTCATCCTCCAGCGCCAAGGGTCCTCCCCCGATGAATCCTATACTGCCCGGCTGTTTGCCGGCGGGCGGGACCGAATCTTAAAGAAGGTGGGGGAAGAGGCAGCGGAAGTAATCATCGCAGCCAAAAACGGCCAGGAGGAGTTCGTGATCGAAGAGACAGCGGACTTGCTTTATCATTTGCTCGTCCTGCTTGCCGAGGGAGGGGTCGAGCTCGAAGGGGTTTGGCAGTGTTTGGCGGCCCGGCGGAGGGGTAGCAAATGAATTGGCTGGACCAGCTAAACGATGTGCAGGCCCAGGCGGTCACCCATTCCGGCGGGCCTTTGCTAATCCTGGCGGGGGCGGGGAGCGGCAAGACCAGAGTCCTCACCTACAGGAT
>JAAZLZ010000332.1 GCA_012799075.1 Bacillota bacterium | reverse complement strand
CTAGGGATTTGGCCCACCTGGGCGAGCCTGCAGCCTGTGCCATCTACTCGGTGTTCCAGTCGGGCATCCAGCTGGAAGATGTGGTGGCCGTCGTCGGTCTTGGCTTTGCCGGCCAAATCATGGTTCAGGGAGCCAAGAAGAAGAGTGCAGGGACAGTCATCGGCATCGATCTGTTGGATGGAAAAACGGCAATAGCCAGGGAGCTCGGTGCAGACATTACCCTAAACCCCAAGCAAGACAACGTCAAAGAAGCCATCGCCGATTTGACCCAGGGCCGTGGTGTTGACGTTGCCTTTGAAGCGGCAGGGACCGGGGATTCCATCAACCTGGCCACGAGCATTTTGAAGGATAACGGCATCCTAGCCCTCTACAGCTGGTCTATGGAGCCCGTCACCATCAACATCAGCCGTTGGCATCATCATGCAATCGACATCCGCACTACTTGCATCATGCACCGTCATCCTCCCCACGAACGGGACATCTGGGTGCATCGGGTGCTAAAACCTGTAGAAACGGGAATGATCAGACTCGATCCATTGGTCACCCATGAGTTCAAGCTGGCCCAGATCCAAGAGGCCTTCCAAGAAGCCGTTCAGAACCCCATGGCCGTCAAGATTGCCATTGTGCCGTAGGGCGGCTACGATGGGCCCGACTAAACCTTGACGCGTACGTCCTTCGCGGTCAAGTTGTGAGGCCCCAGCCATCGTGATATAATTACTAACAGTGCAAGGGGGGAGAGGGATGCTGGGGTTTCTCAAGAAACTCATGGACCCGAATGAAAAGGAACTCAAGCGTTTGGATGGGATAGTCCAGACCATAAACGATTTAGAAGAGGGGATAAAGGCCCTGTCCGATGGGGATTTAAGGGCCAAGACCAGTGAATTTAAGGAGAGGCTGGCACAGGGCGCCACCCTTGATGATATTCTACCCGAGGCCTTCGCCGTAGTGCGGGAAGCAGCGGTGAGGACCTTGGGACAAAGACACTTTGATGTCCAGCTCATGGGGGGCATTGTCCTCCATGAAGGACGCATAGCCGAGATGAAAACGGGGGAAGGGAAAACCCTTGCCGCCACCTGCCCCGTCTACTTGAACGCGTTGACTGGACGGGGAGTCCATGTGGTCACCGTCAATGACTACCTGGCCAAGCGGGATGCGGAGTGGATGGGAGCCATCTACAACTTCCTAGGGCTCGAGGTGGGAGCCCTGGTCCACGGCTTGGATTATGCCGAGCGGAAGCGGATCTACAACTGCGACATTGTCTACGGCACCAACAACGAGTTTGGCTTTGACTATCTGCGGGACAACATGGTCCTCAGCGGGGAGGATATTGTCCAGCGGGAGCTCTACTACGCGATCGTCGACGAGGTGGACTCCATCCTGATCGACGAGGCCCGCACTCCCTTGATTATTTCCGGAGCTGCGGAGCAATCGACGGACCTTTATGAGCGGTTTTCCAAGCTTGTCATCAGGCTGAGGCCAGGCGAGGACTACAATGTCGATGAAAAGGCCAGGTCGGCGGCCCTGAGCGAGGAAGGCTGGGCCCGAATCGAACGAATGCTGGGGATCGATGATATCCACGATCAGTCCCATTTTTAACTGACCCATTATGTCCAACAGGCCCTCAGGGCCCAGACCCTGTTCAGGAGGGACAGGGACTATGTGGTCAAGGACGGGAAGGTCATCATCGTCGATGAGTTCACCGGCAGGCTGATGCCCGGCCGACGGTACTCCGACGGCCTCCATCAGGCCATCGAAGCCAAAGAAGGGGTGCGGGTCGAACGGGAAAGCCAAACCCTAGCT
>JAAZLZ010000331.1 GCA_012799075.1 Bacillota bacterium | reverse complement strand
TCTATGCCAAACCCATCTTGACCCTGGCCAAGGAGTTCTCGTTGCACGGCATTGCCAATATTAGCGGGGGAGGGGTGCCGGAGAACATCCCCCGGATCCTCGGAGCCAATTTGCGGGCCGTCATCCGCACCCAGAGCTGGGAATCCCACGCCATCTTTCCGTTTCTCCAGCACCATGGCCAAATCTCAATGGAGGAAATGTACAAGACATATAACATGGGTATCGGCATGGCTTTGATCGTTCCTTCGGATCAGGCGGATGGAGTGGTTGCCGCCCTTCGCTCCATGAAGGAAGAGGCCTACATTATCGGCGAGGTAGTCCCCGGGGAAAGGGGAGTGGAACTGGTATGACAGGGCTGCGGATGGCCGTGCTGGTCTCCGGGCGAGGCAGCAATCTGCAGGCCATCATCGATGGCATCCAGGCACAAAAGATTCACGGGGAAATCATCGCGGTCATCAGCGATAAGAAAGAAGCTTATGCCTTAGAAAGGGCGCAACAGGCCGGCATTCGGACTATCGTAATCGAGGAGGCCTGCCGGGAAGCTTTTCAACGGACCCTCTTGGACTGCCTTCATGATTTGGAGCCCGATCTGATTCTATTGGCCGGGTTCATGCGCCTGTTGTCTCCTTTGGTAATCCAGTCGTTCCCCGGTCGCATCATGAATATCCATCCCTCCCTGCTGCCTAGCTTCCCAGGGCTGGAGGCCCAACGCCAAGCCCTTGAATATGGGGTGAAGGTGGCAGGCTGCACAGTTCACTTCGTTGATGAGGGCACGGACACAGGCCCCATCATTCTCCAGGCGGCGGTGCCGGTCTTGGAGGAAGATGATGTGGACAGCCTATGCAACAGGATCCTTGAGATGGAACATCGAGCTTATGTTAAAGCTATTGAATTATTCGCCCAAGGGAGACTGGAAATAGAAGGTCGTCGAGTTCGCATTCTGCCCCCGGCGCCTGCCAAGGAGGAGATTATGTGATTAGGGTGCGCACCGCTTTGCTGAGCGTCTATGACAAAGAAGGATTGGAAGAACTGGCCAGAGGGCTTTCGGAGCTGGGGATAACAATCCTATCCACCGGCGGGACGTATTCCAGGTTAGCCGCGGCTAAGATCCCAGTGACAAGCGTGTCGGAAGTAACGGGCTTTCCCGAGATCCTAAGGGGCAGGGTGAAAAGCCTCCACCCAAAGATCCACGGCGGCATTTTGGCATGCCGGGAGACCTCTCAGGACATGGAAGACTTGGCTCGCCACGGCATTCAACCCATCGATCTAGTGGTTGTGAATCTTTATCCCTTCGAAGCCACTGTCAGTCGGCCAGGCGTGACCATGGATGAAGCCCGGGAGAATATTGATATCGGTGGTCCGGCCATGATTCGAGCCGCAGCGAAGAACTTTCCCCAGGTAGCTGTAGTAGTCAGCCCCTCCCGGTACCCGGTTATTCTCGAGGCTTTAAGACAAGATGGGGGCATCCCCATCTCATTGGCTTTGGAATTGGCCTTGGAAGCTTTTCAGCGTACTGCCGACTATGATGGCCAGATTGTCTCGTTTTTGTCCAAGCAAACGGACACATCGGAGCTTTTCCCATCCCAGCTCAATTTGCAGTTGGACAAGGTTGGGGAGCTCCGCTACGGGGAGAACTCCCATCAACGGGCTGCCTTTTATAGAGAAGCGTCACCTTCCACTCCTTCCTTGGCGGCGGCGCGTCAGCTTCAAGGTAAGCCCCTTTCATTCAACAATATCAATGATGCCAGTGGGGCATTGGAAATCCTGCTGGAATACGATGAGCCCACGGCTGTAGCAGTCAAGCACACTAATCCTTGTGGGATTGCCAGCGCTCCTCAAATTGAGACTGCCTTTGTCTGGGCCAAGGAAGGCGATCCGGTCTCGATTTTTGGGGGCATTGTGGCCCTAAACCGGCCGGTTGACAAGGAACTAGCCACGTTGCTGATGGACATCTTTCTTGAGGTGATCATCGCCCCGGCTTTCACCGAGGCAGCCCTGGAGGTCTTGGCTGCCAAGCCGAACTTGCGTCTCTTAGAGATTCCCATCAATGCCAAGCGCCAACCCTACATGGACTACAAACGGATTCCCGGGGGACTCCTTGTCCAAGAGGCGGATACCCGCTTGCTTGGGGACAAGCCCCGCGTTGTGACCCGCAAGGAGCCCACCGCCGCGGAGCAGGAGGACTTGCTGTTTGCCTGGCGGGCCGTCAAGCACGTCAAATCCAATGCTATTGTTGTGGCTAAGGGCAAGCGAACGCTGGGGGTTGGAGCTGGTCAAATGAATCGGATCACTGCCGCGGAGCTGGCCTTGAAACAAGCGGGCGATCAAGCCCGGGGGGCGGTGCTGGCCTCCGATGCCTTTTTCCCCTTCCCTGATGTGGTGCAGGCAGCTGCATCCGCCGGGATCGGGGCCATCATCCAGCCGGGAGGCTCCCTGCGGGATGAGGAATCCATCAAGGCCGCTGACGAAGCGGGGATAAGCATGCTATTCACTGGAATGCGGCACTTCAAGCACTAGGGAGGTAATTGGTGTGGCTCTGGGAAAACGTGTACTCATTGTGGGAGGAGGGGGGCGTGAGCATGCCTTGGCTTGGGCTCTAGACAAAAGCCCCTTGGTCGAGACCATCTTTTGTGTTCCCGGCAACCCTGGGATTGCCCAGATTGGCACCTGCTTAGAGGTGGATGGAGGTGTTGCAGAGCTTGCTGAGTGGGCAGAGGAGAAGGAGATCGACTTGACGGTGGTTGGTCCAGAGGCTTACTTGTCCCTGGGAATTGCCGATGAGTTTCAACGGCGGGGCCTTCGGTTGTTTGGACCCACCAATGCGGCCGCAGCTCTAGAGACAAGTAAGGTGTTTGCCAAGGAATTCATGACCCGTCATAGGATTCCCACAGCCTCCTACCAGGTTTTTTCCCATTACGAGGAAGCTTTAGACTATGTGCGGAAGGAAGAGTTCCCTCTGGTCATTAAAGCCGACGGACTTGCGGCCGGCAAAGGCGTTACCGTCGCCGGGGAATTGGCGGAGGCGGAGGAAGCTCTCCATGACATCATGGTTGAAGGCGTTTTCGGAGAGGCAGGCAGCACCGTCGTAATCGAGAGTTTCCTCGAAGGCGAAGAGGCTAGCGTCCTCGCCTTTTGTGACGGTGAGAACTTCGTCACCATGCCCGCGGCCAGGGACCACAAACGGGCCTATGATGGAGATCAAGGGCCGAATACCGGTGGGATGGGTGCTTATTGTCCTACCAGCATCATCACTGCCTCCATGCAGGAAAAGGTCGAGGAGCAAATCCTTGCACCTGCCCTCAAGGGAATGGCTAAGGAGGGTCGACCTTACGTAGGAGTGCTGTATGCGGGCCTGATGATCACAAAGGCAGGGCCCCAGGTGGTAGAGTTCAACTGTCGCTTTGGCGATCCTGAGACCCAAGTCATTTTGCCCCGGCTGCAAAGTGATTTTTACACTATCTTAGCGAAAACGGTTGCGGGAGAACTGGAGGGAATGGAGCTTGAGTGGGATCCCCGCTTGGCCCTTTGTGTCATCCTTGCCTCCGGGGGCTATCCGGGGGACTACCAGGTTGGCTATCCCATCGAGGGTTTGGAGGCGGCAGCTGCGATGGAGGACGTGATCATCTTCCACGCGGGCACCACCCGCCGCGGTGGGCAGATCGCAACTGATGGGGGGCGCGTCTTGGGAATCACGGCCCTGGGGGACGATTTGGCCGGAGCAGCTCGACGATCCTATGAAGCTTGCGATTTGGTTCGGTTTGAGAATTGTTATTTCCGCAAGGACATCGGGCGCAGGGAAGAAGGAATCCACCGCTAGGCGCCGAATAGAAAGTTAAACTAGGGCAAAGGTTCTGCCCGCAGGGGGCAGATTGGTCCGACAGGGGATGGGTGCAGAGTGCGTCTCCGCCCATTTCCTGTCATTTTTGTTGTTTTGGGAGCAAATCTTCCCGAGGGGTGACGTAAAGGGTCTTGTGGTGTTCATAGATGACCATGCCAGGAGCAGCCCCCGCTGGTTTTCGCACATGCCGGCAATGGACGTAGTCCACCGGTACGTTGCTAGAATCCCGCGCGGTGCTGTAATAGGCAGCCAGCAACGCTCCTTCCATGAGGGTGCTGGCAGGCACCTCCTTGCCCCCTGTGCGGATGATGACATGGGAGCCGGAGACATCCTTGGCGTGCATCCAAATATCGTTAGGATTGGCCATCCGGTTTGTCAAGCGATCGTTTTGCCGACTGTTGCGACCAACCAAGACCAAGTAGCCATCCCGAGAATAAAAGTGACGAGGCTTGTTTACAGAACGACGACGCACTTTCCCCTGAACAGGCAAGTATCCTTCAGCTTCCATTTCGGCCTTGATTGCCTCCAGGCCCTCAATTGACCGTTCGTCAATGATCTCCCTGGCAAGGCTTTCCAAGACCTTCATCTCTTCATGGGTATGATCAAGTTGGCGGCGGATAATCTCTTTGCCCTTCTTGGCCTTTCGGTAGCGCAGGAAATAGTCTTCGGCATTCTGAACAGGGCTTAGGCGGGGGTCCAGGTCGACCTCAACGAGCTCATTGTCCGCGTAGTAATTAGGTAGAGAGATGTT
>JAAZLZ010000330.1 GCA_012799075.1 Bacillota bacterium | reverse complement strand
CCGAGCCGGGAAACATGGTGGGTCCGACCAAGAAGGGAGTCGAGGATCGCATCCTTCGCTGCAGCCACGGGGGGTTCGATCAGTGCATCGCCAGCACCGACTGCCCCCGGGTGGTGGTGGTCCCCATCATCGACAAGCTGGATGTGCCGGGGAGGAGCGAACAGGTGACTGTTGTGGGCTTTGCCGTCTTCTACTTGGAACGGGTCAAAGCCGGGGAGATCACCGGCCGCTTCGTCCGCCGGTTTGTCGATGGGGAAAAGGGAGACGCGAGGGATTTTGGCGCCATGGTTGCCGCCCTGGTGGACTAAAGAGGTGAGATGAAGTGAAAAACCCGAAGATGGTCATAGCTGTGGCCCTGGTGCTTGGCCTGATATCCGCGGGAATGGTTTATCGCTATGCGGCCCGGTTCAATGAAAAGGGTCCGGAGCCCGCAAAAACCACCGTTGTCGTCGCCTCCCGCGCGATTGCTCCCCAGACCAGGGTGGAAAGGGATGCCCTGAAGATGACGGAGGTGCCTGTAGAGCACGTTCACCCCGATTCCTTAAGGGATGTGGACGATGTGGCCGGACGCATCGCCCGGGGGGAGATCCTTCCGGGAGAGCAAGTCTTGGAGGGTCGGCTGTATGAACGGGGTGAGCGCCCGGGGATGAGCTTCATCATTCCCGAAGGCAAGCGGGCTGTGACGATCGCCGTCAACGAAGTGCTTGGCGTTGCCGGATTCATCAATACCGGAGACTATGTGGATGTCCTGGGAACCTTTGATGGGGGAGTGGCGGGCGAAGACCTAACGGCCACCATCCTCCAGCATGTCCAGGTGTTGGCTGTTGCCCAGCGGATGGAAAGAACCGGCGATGAAAAACCAAAGGTGACCACGACGGTGACCTTGGCGGTGACGCCGAAGGAGTCGGAAAAAGTCACCTTCGCGGAGGAGCGGGGTCGGCTGCGATTGGCCCTTCGCCCCGCTGAATCGGCCGCTCGGGTGAGTCGCTTGGCGCCGGTCACCGCCCAGGAAGTGGTGGGGAAAAGCGTCAAGCAGCCGGCGGTGGTTGTGCAGCCGGTGGAGCCTCTGCCGCCTAAGCCGAGCTGGTCCGTTGAAATTATTCGCGGGACGAAGAAGGAAGAGGTCAACCTTTACTAGGAGTCTGGGAGGGAGCCGCCGTGTCTAGATTTGCCCGGGTTGTGGCGTGGGTATTGATTGTCTTTTGCACTTGCGGAGCTGCTTTGGCCTCCCCCCTCCCGGAGGAGGGGGCGGAGCTGTTTGTCATCTCGGGGCGCTCTAGGCTGCTAAGTGCACCCGGGGTGTTGCGGGTTGCCGTTTCCGATCCGGAAGTTGCCGACGTAGCTGTTGTCTCATCTCGGGAGGTCCTTATCAACGGCAAGGAGCCCGGGGAGACCTCCTTGCATCTTTGGCATGCCAAGGGCCGGGATTCCTACCGGGTTGTCGTCTACCGGGATCAACGGCGCCTCGAAGAGGAAATAATAAAAAGCATCGGCCTGGAAGGGATCGGGGTGGGGGTTGTCAACCGGACAGCCATCCTGGAAGGAAGGGCCCCGTCTTCTGAGGCCAAGGAGCGGGCCGCGGCCATTGCCCGGGCCTACGTTGATGAAGTCGTCGACCTTTTGGAAGTGGGTCCTGGGGGACAGGATCCTTGTCAAAGTCTTGACTCCCTCATTGAAGAACTCATCGATTTGCCGAAGGTTAAGGTCCAGGTGGTGGGGGATGCCATCTTCTTGGAAGGAACGGTCATGGACGAGGCTGCCTACCAGCGCTCCGAAGCTTTGGCCAGGGCCTTTGGCAAGCCGGTGGTCAATTTGCTCCAGCTTGGGGAGGGGGATCCTCCCCTCCAACAGGTAATTGCCGCGGCCATTGGGGATCCGGCCATCCACATCACCCGCCATGGGGAGACCATTTTCCTGGAAGGCAGGGTGGGGACGGATCTGGAGAAGGAACGGGCGGAGAAGATCGCCCAAGCCTTCACCCCCCAGGTCGCAAGCCTCCTCCAGGTAGATTCCCATTCCTCCCACAAGATCGATTCTAAGGAAGACTTGCTTCAAGAGTTAAGGGAGAGCCTAAGCCCCGGGGTTGGGGTCCGATTATACGGGGAGACCCTTTTTCTCGAAGGAGCCGTCAGCTCAGAAACAGACAAGGAAAGATCCGAATCCATCGCCAAGGCCCTCTGGCCCAGTGTGAGGAGCCTTATCCAAGTCTTGCCCCAAGGAGCCCCCGGAGGGCAATTGGCCTT
>JAAZLZ010000329.1 GCA_012799075.1 Bacillota bacterium | reverse complement strand
GGAGGTTCCTAAAAGCCTCCCCGCCAGCAGGTGTGTGAACCCCCATGATGAAGATTCACAACTTTGGCATCTCTGCCGTTGCCTATTATTCAAGAAGAGAAGAATCTATCCCATAAGAATTACCGGCGTACGGGACTTTTTGAGCCTAGCTTTCCTACAAGAGCAAGACGTGACGAGGCGAGACTCCCCCGCCTCGTCAGCCTTTAGAAAGAAACGGCTCCCCCCGCGGTGAGGATGTTTGTCTGGACCTTCTCCAGCTCACCCTGATAATCATCACCAGGTTCAAGGAGGCTGCCTTTGTACCCGATGACGATCTCTAGCGGCCAAACGACCGGGTAACGCAAGCTGGCGCCGTACCGAGTCAAGGCAGCATCGCATTCCAGTTCACCGCCATCGGTTGTTTCTGCCAGAGAAAACCGGGGTGAGTGCTGATAGTATCCCTCCAGGACGACGCCATCCAAGTCAGCTAAGGCCCTTGCTCCGGCAAAGAGACCCTCCCCTTCAATCTTGGTCGACTCAAGCGAGAGGCTGTCTCCAGTGTATCCACCGCCCACATAAGCCGCCAAGGGTAATGGTCCCAAGGGGAGTCGAAATTCAAAGACACCGTTGTACATGGTGTAATCGGCCTGAGCATCTTCTTTCTCATCCATCAGCATCAGGTAGCTGCCCCCAAGCCGAAAGAGGCCCAAATCGATGCCCCCATCGAAAACCCAGGCCCGTTCTTCAAGGCTTAACTCTCCCCCATGATGCACCGTTGCCGTTGTCCACCCCACGCCACCGCTTAGGGTGCTGGCTCCCGCGATTCCCGTAAGGATTAGCACTCCTACCAATGCTCCGATTAAGGACTTTTTCACTTTCAATTCACCTCCTTCCCATCCTTTTTGTCCCAAATGAGGTTACTACCGTTCAATTTGGGGCACTACTTGCTTCGTGGTCCCAATTCCCATTCCTGCCGTTAAGAAATGGATGGTTCCGACAGAATCTGGCGGCACCTTGTCAGTCCAAAAAGGAGGGATCTCCCTTCTCCAAGGAGAATATATAGGAGTTCCCAAGGAAGATAGAAGGAGGAAAGTGATGGGATTCTTAGAGCAGCTAAAGCCGTTGTGGGGAACAGCCAAGACTGTTTTGCCAATTACGGCCTTCATGATTGCCTTCAAGACATTCTTTCTGAGACACAGTCCCGAAAACCCAAAGACCCTCGCCGGTGGTATTGTCCTGAGCATCTTGGGGCTTCACCTTTTCATCAAAGGGGCATCAATAAGCTTATTGCCCTTGAGCGACTCCCTTGGACGAGAGCTGGTTGTCTTGGATAATAAGCTGGCAATCGTTTTTTTCGCTTTTGTCCTGGGCTACTTTGCCACTTTGGTGGAGCCGGCGCTGAAAATTTTGGCTTTAGAAGTTGAGGAAATTTCGGTGGGTGCCATTCCTAACAACGTATTAATCCACTCGGTGGCCTTGGGATTCGGTTTGGGAATGGCCTTGGGGATCTTGAAGATCTTGAATAATATTCCCATCAGAACCATCATCACGCCGATTTTGGTCTTATCCCTAATCTTGATTCGTCTAGCGCCGGAAGAGTTCGTCGGCATAGCCATGGATTGTGCCAGTGCCACCACCGGGCCGGTGAATATACCGATTAACATGGCCCTAGCGATAGGACTGGCAAATGTACTTGAAGTTACCGACCCTTTGTTGGCCGGATTCGGCATTGTTGGCTTGACGTCCCTAGGGGCAGTCCTTTCGGTGTTGTCCCTCGGAATCTTAAGCAAGTTCCTATAAACTGCGGCAAAAATGTCAAGGCCTGTGGATGGAAAAAAGCAGCAGAACGCCACCAATTGATGCAATGTAGTCGGTCTTAAACTCACTTCCCTTCGGGGTTGATGAAGAGGATTTGGGGCGACCCCCGAGGACAGCCTCGTCATGGAAACTACTTCGCCGGTGTGGGTGCAACTTGGCTGGTGAAACACGAGGAAACCGGACGAGGAAAAGGCCCGGGTTAGGGGGCAAGGTCAGGTTAACCGATGACACAGGAGGTCCCGAGTGACCCCGGCCAGCCTACTGATTCCGTCTTCGGTGGTGCCCCAAATCCCATTTTCTTAGTTCAAATGTGTTCACTCAAGTAATGACTAGGAGGATTAGCGATGGACTGTCTAGCGATTATTGCCATCGTCGAACGAGGCAAAGCCCAGGGGATAGTGGACAAGGCCAAGGAATTCGGCCTGCTCGGTGCAACTATCTTATATGGACGGGGAACAGGAGTCTTTGAAGCCCCTAGACTGCTTAATCTCCATATTG
>JAAZLZ010000328.1 GCA_012799075.1 Bacillota bacterium | reverse complement strand
TTTTCAAGGGCTTTTTTTGGGTAAAGAATGGAGGAGTCAGTGTGTCAGAAAAACGATTTGCTAAGCGGATGTGGCATGCCAGCAGCAATGCGATCCGAGAAATTCTGAAAGTAACGGAGCGTCCGGAAGTCATTTCCTTTGCTGGGGGGCTCCCTGCACCCAGCTCCTTTCCAGTAGCAACAATCAAAAAGATGGCAGCGGAAATCCTTGCGGAGGACGGCCCTGTTGTCCTCCAGTATGGTACTACCGAAGGCTACTGGCCTTTGCGGGAAGCCATTGCTGAGTGGGTCAAAGTCAAGGGCATCGAGGCCTCGCCCGAACAGATCTTGGTCCTGAGCGGGTCCCAGCAGGGGATCGATCTCATGGGCAAGGCATTCTTGGATGCCGGGGACCGGGTCATCGTGGAAGAACCGGCCTACTTGGCCGCGATCCAGATCTTCCGCAGCTACGAAGCCGAGCTCGTTCCCGTCAAAGGGGACGAAGAGGGATATGACCCTGGGGCTTTGGAGCGAGCTCTCAAGGAACATCAGCCAAAACTCATCTATCTAGTCTCCACCTTCCATAACCCGACGGGGATCACCTATTCCCTGGAGCGCAGGAAGAAGGTAGCCGAGCTGGCTGCTAAGTATGACTGCTATGTTATTGAAGATGACCCCTATGGGGATTTGCGTTATAGCGGCGACCGGGTGCAGGCCCTGCAGACCTTCAACCCGGAGCGGGTGGTCTATTTGGGGAGCTTTTCCAAGATCATCGCCCCAGGATTGCGGATCGGCTATGCCGTTGCCCATAATCCTGAGATCAGACAGAAACTGGTCATTGGCAAGCAGGGGGCCGATGTGCACACCAGCAATCTGTCCCAAAGGATCGTTCACAGCTTCCTATCCCAGGGGCTGCTTCCCGATCATATCGACTCCATCTGTCAGGACTACAAGGCCAAGCGGGATCTGATGCTGGCGGGACTTGAGGAACACTTCCCCGCCGGGGCCAAATGGGTAAGACCAGACGGCGGCCTTTTCCTGTGGGTCACCCTTCCCGAGGGGATATCGGCCGTAGACGTTTTCCCCAGGGCCATCGAAGAAAACGTGGCCTTTGTTCCCGGTGCACCCTTCTTCGCCCGGGGCGGCGGCGAGAATACCCTGCGGCTGAATTTCTCCAACGCCAGTTTCGATCAGCTGAAAACTGGCTGCGCCCGCCTAGGCAAAGTCCTCAAGGAGTTTTTGGACTAGTCTCCCCCGGGATGGGGGCGGAGCGCATGAGCAGGATTAGGGGATAAGAGCAAAGGGCAATGGCGCTGCACAGCAGGAAGAAGGCCGTAAAGCTGAATCGGCCGATGATGAGCCCTCCGAACATGGGGGCCAACGCCCCGATCGTATTCGTCACGATGAAAAAGATGCCGTATAAGCGCCCGTGGACTTCCTTAGGGACGGCATCAGCCAAAATAGTGTTCATCGCCGGCTGCTTGACAAAGAGGGAGAATCCCAAGACGAATATGCCGATGAGCAGGGCGGAATTGCTGGGGAGCAAGATGAGTCCAAAGCCCACTAAGGCTCCGGTAGTGCCGATGACGACCGGCAGGATCCTAGAGCTGTGGTCGGCCATGTAGCCGCCGACCAAATGCCCCAGTGCTCCGATCCCATACTGGATGCCGGCCAAGATCCCCGATACCGCCACCGTCATGTTGCGGACATCTTGCAGGTAAGTGGCCATGTAGGCGAAGGTGCCCGACCAGATGAATCCCTGGATGCCGGTGAGCAGGAAGACGATGAGCAGGGTGTAAACCAGGTCCCGGTCTTGGAGGATCCCTTCAAGGCCTGCCAGGGGCCCTGGAGCGGCCTCATCAGGGGAGCCGGTGGACTCAAACAGGCGCCAAAAAAGAATGGCCGTTGCGATTCCCACCAGGCCCCAAAACAGGAAGGCTGCGCGCCAGTGGAAAAAGGTGGCGATTCCCCCGGCCAGGGCGGGGGCTGCAACCATGACCAGATTGCTGCCGACGCCGTGGAGACCCATCGCGGTGCCCCTATTCTCGGGAGTTGAGATGTGGGCTAAGAGGGACATGGCCGGGGGATGATAAAGGCTGGTTCCCAGGCCAATGAGGAAAAAGGAGGCAGCCAAGGTCTGATAAGATGCGGGCAAGCTTCCCACCAGGGCCCCAATGCTGGCTACGGCAATGGCCGCGGTGATGGTCCATTTGTGACCGAACCGGTCGGACAAGAACCCCGCGGGGAGCGCGCCGATGCCATAGGTGAAATAAGCGACGCTGACTAGGGTGCCCAAAGCGGCGTAGTCCAGTCCCAAGTCCCGCAGGATAAGGATCAAGAGGGGTGAAGAAAACATCAAGAAGGCATTGTCAAGGCCATGGACAAAACTGAGGAAGCCTACCCGCCCGTAAAAGGATGACTTCAGTGGAACCACTCCTTTGACCAAAGATACTGGAATACTTTCGTTGAGTAAGGCATTTTCCCTTCATGGGGGTGGGATTTTGCGGATTGGCGCCCATTTATCCATCGCTAAAGGTCTTCCTGCCGCGGCCAAGATGGCCGCGGACATCAAGGCCAATACCTTCCAGTTTTTCACCCGCAATCCCCGGGGCGGCAAGGCCCGGGAAATCGGAGTCGAAGAAGTGGCCGTCTGGGAGAAGGAAAGGGCCGATGGGGACATCTACCCCATTGTGGGCCATCTCCCCTATACGGTGAACATGGCCAGCCCCAAAGATGAAGTCTATGATTTTGCCCGGCAAGTCCTAAAAGACGACCTTGTCCGCTGTGATGCCTTTGGCGGGGAATACCTGGTGGTCCATCCGGGCAGTCACCTGGGGGAAGGCGCCCAGCAGGGACTGGACCGGATAGCTTCGCTGCTGGAGGAGATCCTCGGTCCTTGGGAAGGAAAGGCCCAGCTTCTTTTGGAAACCATGGCGGGACAGGGGACGGAAGTGGGGAGCATTCAGGATTTGGCCTGGCTGGGAGAGGCCCTCGGCTGGCCAGCCAAACTGGGAGTCTGTCTGGACAGCTGTCATTTGTTCGCCGCGGGCTACGATCTGCGAACCCAGGCGGGCCTCGACCATCTCCTCGGGGAACTGGACCGGGCGATGGGCTTAGAAAGGGTCCGGGCTGTACATATTAATGATTCCAAGTTTCCCTTGGGGTCAAAAAAGGATCGGCACGCACCATTGGGCAAGGGCCATATTGGGGAAGAAGGCCTGTCTTTGCTAATCAACTCTCCCCATTTGAGGCACCTTCCCTTCTTGCTGGAAACGCCCACGAAAGACTACCGGGAATACGCCGACGAGATACTCTTCTTGCGCGGACTGATTAGCTGAAAGAATGGGCGGGCATACTTTCCGGGGGAGGTGAAGGCTTGAAAGTCAACTGGCGGGAGTGGGGAAAGGAAGCCTTTGACGATGCCCGGCGGACGCAAAAGCCTTTGCTGCTTTCCATCAGCGCCACTTGGTGTCACTGGTGCCATGTGATGGATGAGAAGACCTATACTGACCCCCGAGTAATGGACAAAATCCAGCAGGACTTCATCCCCATCAGGGTGGATGCCGATCGCAGGCCTGACATCGACCGGCGCTACAACATGGGCGGATGGCCTACCACAGCCTTTCTCACCCCCAATGGGATGATTATTACCGGGGCTACCTACCTGCCCCCCCGGGAGATGCTCCAGACTATGGATGCCGTTTTGGAGAGCCATGATGATGAAGGCCCATGGGTGAGGAAGCCGCCCCAGAGGACCCAGGTTGATCCCGAGGCGGCAGGCGCCATCTTAGCGGAGATCCTCCTGGCCTATGACCCCTTGTATGGCGGGTTTGGGCGGGCGCCTAAGTTTCCCCAGCCCTATGTCTTGCACTTCCTATTGGAGGAGTATGCGCGAAGCCCAGGGGAGAAGCTTGGGGAACCCCTCGAAAGGACCCTGAGGGAGATGGGCGAGGGAGGCATTTATGACCAGGTGGAGGGAGGATTTTTCCGCTACTCCACAACCCGGGACTGGTCCATCCCCCATTACGAAAAAATGCTGGAGGATAATGCCCTGCTCCTGGGAGTCTACCTGGATGCTTACATGGCGACGGCCCAGGATGGATTCTTGAGGGTTGCCGAAGACTTATGCCGGTTTTTGCTCGGTCCCCTCAGGGATGAAAGCAAAGGAGTCTTTTACGGAAGCCAAGAAGCCCACCAGGAATACTATTTGCTCGATGGGCCGGGTAGGGCCAAGCTTGGGCCGCCCCCCGTCGACAGGACCGTCTATGTCAACTGGAATGCCCTGGCCTGTGGGAGCCTTTTCCGGGCGGCCGATGTTCTCCAGGAGCCGTATTTGGCCGAGGAGGCCCAAAGGACCCTTGCCTTTCTCCTCGATGAGTGCACCATCAGCCGCGGCCCGGCGTATCATTACTATGCCGATGGGCCCCGGCTTTCCGGTCTTCTTGAAGACCAAATGGCCTTGGCCGCGGCCCTTATGGATGCCTTTCAGTACACAGGGGAGGAGGACTTCCTCCATCGGGCCGAGGGACTGATCGATTGGGCTTGTCGGAAGCTTTGGGACGATGAAGCCGGTTGTTTTTGCGACACCCAAGAAGGACCATTGGAGCCGGTCTGGCCCTTCATGGAAAACTCTGGGGCCGCTTTGGCCTTATTGAAACTGCACGCCCTCACCGGCAAGGAGGCCTATCGGGAGTATGCCGGGCTGATCCTTGGCAATCTGCTGGCCCGCTGCAAAGACTATGGCTACATGGCCGGACAACTGGCCAGCGCCCTTCGGGTTTACTCCCAGGGGAGCATCGCGGTGGTTGTCTCAGGACCGGCCATGGTGGAGCTGGCCCGGGCCGCCCGCCGGGAGTATCTCCCCGGCAAGGTGGTTTCTTTTGGAGAGCCGTCGGAGGAGAATGGCGCCTTCATCTGCGCGGGAGAACTCTGCCTGGCCCCTGTCCAGACAAAGGAAGAACTCATCAAATCCCTAAGTAAGATCAGGACAGCGTCTTTAAGGATGTGATCGCATGCGCATCAAAGAGCCGGTGAGCGGCTTCACCCACCTGGCGGGGGCATTATTGTCCGCAGCCGGGCTTCCCATGTTGATTTACATAGCCCTAGAGCGGGGCATTCGGCATGTCATTTCCTTCAGCGTGTTCGGGGCAAGCCTCATTCTCCTTTACACCGCCAGCGCCCTGTACCATCTACTGCCCCTCTCCCCTGAAGGGACCAAACTGTTTCGCAGGATCGACCATATCCTGATCTTCGTTCTGATTGCGGGGACTTATACACCTTTTTGCCTGGTGCCCTTATGGGGAATCTGGGGATGGGCCCTCTTGGCGACGGTATGGCTGATAGCCATTGGGGGCATCTTCATGAAGATCTATTGGCTCCACGCCCCCCGCTGGTTGTCGACCCTAGTCTATGTGGGCATGGGCTCCCTCATTGTGATCGCCCTTTTGCCTTTGGCCCGCAAGGTGCCCCCTGGCGGCATCGCCTGGCTGATGGGCGGCGGCTTATGCTATTTAATTGGGGCCATCTTCTATGGCGTTAAGTGGCCCAACTTTCTCCCCGGGGTCTTCGGCTTCCATGAACTATGGCACCTGTTGGTCATGGCCGGCAGCTTCAGCCATTTCTGGACGGTCCTCAAATACCTGGTTTAGCACCGGAAGGAAGTGGCAGGAAGGTTGCAGAAATAAAAGCCTGGGCTAACTTACTTGATTTGCCGTCCCAAGGAGAGAGGAGGTGTAATTGCCATGAAACTAAGTCTTACCATTTCTTCCCCGGGTTCCCGCTTTGCTCCTATTGTCCTCCAGGGTGACTACCTGGAAATGATCAGGGAGGCCGACCGTCTCGGCTACAAAGCTGTGGAACTCCACATTAGGGACCCCAAAACAATTGATGCTGCTGCCATGACCCATACCCTAGATGAGCTGGGCATGAAGGTATCGACCATCGGCACGGGCCAAGCCTACGTCGATGACCGGATTTACTTCACTTCGCCCGATCCGGAGGTCTCGGCGGCTGCGGTCCAAAGAATCAAGGATCATGTTCGGCTGGCAACTAAATTGGGGGCGGCGGTGATCATCGGCACCATCAAAGGCCCCCTGCCGGGAAATCCTGACGAAGACCAACAGGCCCTAGCAAAAGCAGCAAAGTGTCTGGCCGAGTGTGCAGACTTTGCCGCCCAACATAACGTGGAGTTGACCTTGGAAGCCATTAACCGCTATGAAACCAATTTCTTAAATACCGGGGCCGAGGCCGTGGAGTTTCTCCGTGGACTCGATCGGCCCAACGTGGGGCTCCACTTGGATACCTTCCACATGAACATTGAGGAAGTGGACCTGGCCCAGACCATCAGGGATTGTCGCCATTACCTTTTCCACATCCATTTGGCCGACAGCAACCGGTGGCCTCCGGGCTATGGGCACCTGGACTTCAAGCCGGTCCTGAAGGCCCTGAAAGATATTCAATATGG
>JAAZLZ010000327.1 GCA_012799075.1 Bacillota bacterium | reverse complement strand
ACGGGGATGACCGAAGCAGAAGTTGTTTTCGGGGGAGAAGGGCTCTTGGCCAAAGCCATCCACAAGGCCGACCAGCGGCGTCCCAATATGATCGCCGTCATCTCATCCTGCATCGCCGGGGTTATCGGGGATGACGTTGTGGCTTTGTGCGGGGAGCTAAAGACCGACAGCTTCCTGCTGGCCATTCCCGCGGACGGCTTTCTCACCGGGGGCTTTTACGCGGGGATCGAAGGGGCGATGACCGCCCTGCTGGGGGATTTTCTGCCCAAGTCCCCAGGACCGATCAGGGCCAACACCGTGAATATCCTGGGGGAGAAGAATTTGGCTGTCGATGAAGAAGACAGCTTCCGGGAAATTGCCCGTTTGCTCGGCCATTTGGGCCTCAAGGTTGGTACTCGTTTTGTCCGCCAAACGAACGCCAAGGACCTCCAGGAGGTGGGGAGGGCCTGCTTGAACATCGTCCGGGACCCGGCCATCGGTTCGCTGCCTGCCAAGCTCCTCCAGGATGCCTACGGCACCCCCTATCTGGATGGGGGATACCCTTCCGGCCGGAGGGAGACGGCTGCTTGGCTGCGGGAAATCGCCCGTCTTGCCGGCAGCAGCGCCGAAGAGGGCATCCATGCGGAACAGGCCAGGTATGAGTACTTGATCGGCGAGCTCAGGAAGGATCTAGCCGGCATCCGGGCGGCTATTGGCAGTCCCTGGGCCAAGATGCCTTGGCTCCTTGAACTCCTTGATGATCTGAGGATGGAGCAAATGGTGCTTCCCGAGGGGGGCTTTGCTGGCCTGGCTTTCGATCTCATCCTTGCCCTCGGCCCCCAGGGTGACTACCCCCCTGGCTGCACCGTTGCGCCCCTGCCGATTGTTCCCCCCGCGGGTTATACCGGGCCGTTGGCCCTAGCGGCCGCCTGGCGGCGAAAGCTGCGGGTGCCGGCCATGGAAGGGTGGCGATATGATGCCCGTCGCTAATCATTGCAGTTTTAACTTGCCGTGCGCCATGATCGGCGCCGTTTGCGCCATCGAGGGCCTTCGGGGCGCGGTGGCTGTGGTCAACGGCAGCACCGCCTGCAAGTACCTGGCCGGAAGGGTGGTGGAAATCCAGGACCCCCTCGGTCCTCGCCTTGATCCCCGCTGGCCCGGCTCCTTTGGCCAGATGCGGGTCCCTTGCACCAACATCGATCAGGAAGATGTCATTTTCGGCATGGAAGGCAAGGTGGAGGCCGCCTTAAGGGAGGTCCAAAAGCGGTGCAGTCCCCGCCTCATCGCCCTGGTGAACGGCTGTGCCGCGGCGGCCATCGGGGAGGATTTGACCGGGATGGCCGCCAGGCTGGAGAAGGAGTTGCAGTGCTCCATCATCATCATCGATGCTCCCGGCTTCCTTGGCGATGCCGTCATCGGCTGGCAGCGGGCAATTAGGGCTTTGGTGGAGAAAACGGCTCGGCCCATGAAAGATAAAAGGGGCATCAACATCATTGGCCCTAGCCTCCTCCACGGTAATTGGGCCAATGACCTGGCCGAGATCCGGCGGATCCTGGCCGGCTATGCCATTCCCGTCAACTGCGTCCTATCGGCGGGATCCGACCTGGCCCAGGTGGAATCCCTCGGGAGGGGGCTGTTTAACGCGGTTTTGGCCCCGGAGTATGGGCTTCCCGCGGCCAAGCTCCTGGAGGAAAAGCTTGGGCTCCCCTTCCTGGAGGATTTGCCCCTGCCTTACGGCATCGACGGAACGGACGGGTTCCTTCGGGCAATTCTAGATCGACTGGGCAGGGGGGAAGAATTCTCCGGCGAGGAACACAGCTCTACTTGCCGCCGGATCATCCCGGGCCTTGAAGAACTCGATCGGAAAGGTCGGCTGCAGGGGGCCTCCGCGGCCCTATTCGGCAGGCCGTCCCTCATCATCCCCCTGGGCCGGTGGCTGTATGAGTACTTGGGGATCTTGCCGGTGGTGATGGGCCTTAAGGGGAGCATCCTTTGGGAGGACTGGCGGGAGGACCTGGGGCCTCTGGCAGCCAAGACCAGGCTGCTCCTTGACCAAGCACCGGCAAAGGTCAAGGGGGCTTTGGCCCAAGCCCAGCCGGATGTGGTCTTCGGTTCGGCCTTGGAGCGGACTGGGGCCCCGGGGGCCTCGATCGACATCGACTACCCGATGCGGAGGCTCTTCACCATGCGTCCTTTCATGGGCTATAGGGGCGTGTTGACCCTGGTGGAGGAAGTTTACCATGCCCTGGCCTAGGTGGACTTCCATCCTTTGTATTATCGTCAATCTTTACTAATCCCTTGGAAAATTAGGGATCTCAATAAACCAACCAGAATTAGGCAAATATTGGCGTGCCGCGCTGCCTGGGGAAAATACCTCGGAAAAACTCGAGAAAGATTTGCCGGAGACAGGATTCTTCCTTCCGGTGTAGAAATGAAGCGTAAGCAAGTCGACTTCTCAAAGGGAAGGAGTGCTTCAAGGAATAGGTTCGAAGACGCACTACGTGATACAGCAAGATCTAATGTTAGGAGGCATTTCAATTGAAAAAGCAAAGTCTCTGGCTAACTATCTTTGCAGTCCTGGTCCTGGCTTTGGCGCTGCCTGCCCAGGCCAAGAAGGCCGAGTACAGCATCAGCGCCGGCACCAACGGCGCCATTGGCACCGAAGAACACCAGGCGGTCGAGTATTTCGGCCGACGATTGGCTGAAGAAACCAACGGCCGCTTCCAGGTCGACTGCTTCTCGATGGAAATCGGCGATGCCATGGCCCAGATCGAAAGCGTCATGGGCGGTGTGCAGCAGGTTTACATCGGCGAACTGACCTGGTTTGCCAACTTGAACAAGAATCTGAACATAGCTGGTCTAGCCTTCCAGTTCAAGAATGAAGACCATCTGCTAAGGTTCCTCCATAGCGAAGTGGGACAGAAGGTCTGGGAAGACATCCGCAGCCAGCATGGCGTGCGGGTCCTGGACTACACAGGGCTCCGGGCTCCCCGGGTGACCTTGAGCAAGCGCCCCTTGAATAGCCTGGCCGATATCCAGGGTCTGAAGATGCGGGTGCCGGAGATTCCGATTTACATGCGAGTTTGGGACTACCTGGGAGCAGCTTCCCACCGGGTAACCTGGGGCGAGATGTATCTAGGTCTGGCCGGGGGACTCCTGGAGGCCCACGAAGGTCCATTGGACGGCTGCCTAGCCATCCGCACCTATGAGCAGGCCCCTT
>JAAZLZ010000326.1 GCA_012799075.1 Bacillota bacterium | reverse complement strand
CTCAACGCCGGCCCGGTCATTCTCAACGGTGGTTCTCACCTCCTTTGTCTGATTGGCTAGATACTCCCGTCGGGAACCGTCCACCGTTAGCAAGACCCTTACCTCCCCTACCCCGGCAATTTGAGTAAGGGTGCCAGCCAGGGACCGTTCCAAGCGGGTCTGGAAATCGGACCATATTTCTTCGGGGGCTGAAAGCAAAACCGGTTCGGCTACACTCTGGACCGCGGGCTTTCGCTCTGGAGCAGTACTTACCAGGAGAACCAGGCCCGCTAAGAGAATGACCACCGTCAACTTGGCCCGACGCGCCTGGGCAGGATTAAGGTTGAAAAGGCCGTCATCATCGCCCTGTTCAGGCCCTTGCCGCCACCATTTATGCCAATTATCGAGAAGTCCCACTGCTCCCACCCTCCCTGTAATGCACCTCGACGGCCCCGTGACCAAGACCGTAGAATTGGGCGATAAAAGGAATCACCTTCTCATCCCACGCATCTTGCTTCTCCCCCGGGATTAGCTGAAGGTCGACGATAACCCGATCAATACGGCCTTCTGACAGCAAAGCCTGCACCGTTGCATCTTCCACCCCGGGGGTCAGGGCCAGAAAGGCCCCAGCTTGGTCGTTCAAGCGGGAGACGTAATCCCCTGTCAGCCGGGCAAGGGCCCCTTGCCGCAGGTTAAGACCTGCTTCCAAAGGGACGCTTTCCCGCTCTCCACCAATGGTGGGCAGCTCCCAATTGATTCTTAGTCCCGTTAAAGCTAGCATTGGCTCAAGAATTGCTGCAATCAGGACAAGGCCAATTACAAGCTGGACAAAACCTCGAACGCTGTTCTTGGGCAGTAGAGCTTCCAGGAATACCACAACAAAGACCAAAATGATCAGGTTTTGCAGCCATTGTCGCAAGGGCATTCACCTCGCCAGAGCCGCTAAATTGCCAACGCCAATGATCATGGTTATCGCCACGAAAAACATCAGCGCAACGGTTCCCACAGCAACAAACAACAAGGTCAAGCTGTCAGCCATCGAACCTAGGGCTTGGGTCAGCCTAGGTTCACTGATGGGCTGCACCATCGCCGCAACCAGCCGGTAGAGGATAATCGCCGAGGCAATCTTCATCATAGGAAAAGCGGCAGTCAAACCCACGGCCGTTAATCCCAACGCCCCAATGGCATTCTTGATCAACAAGGAACCGCCAACGACCACTTCCACAGCATCGGCGAACATGCCGCCAATGACCGGGACAAGGGTGCCCGTAAGAAACTTAGCGGTGCGCAAGGCGGCACCGTCGGCCACCGGAGCAATGGCCCCCCTAACAACCATTACCCCGAGAAACAAACTAAAGACAACACCCAACAAGGCAATGCATCCTGTCCGAACGAGTCCTGCCAAGCGGGACAGCGGAAACTCAGCGGAGAAGTTGCCGGCAACCCCTAAGACGGCAGCGATGAAAATCAAGGGAAAGACTAGGCCCTCGATCAAGGTGCCAACGGCAGTAGTTACGGCCAGGAGCATGGGGCTGAAAATGGCGGCGGAACTGATGGCCCCTACGGCTACGAGCAAGGTAGCCATTGTCGGCAGTAAAGCCTGCATGAAGGATACCATCGAGTCAATTGTCCGACTGCCCACTTGGGCGGCACTAACAAAGCTTTGCAGTGCCAGAACCGTCAGGACGGCCATGCAGACAGCAAAGGCAAGTTCACTGGCCCCGGCGGGAAGACCCCGCTGGAGGTTCTGAAGAAGGGAGCAGAGGACGACGAGCACCATCAATTGACCCATCAGCCTTGTTTGCAGGAAGACCTCTCCCCATAAATAGCGGAGCATTGCCAATAGGATCTCCCCCAAATCGGCGAAGCCTTCTCCCCGGATAATGCTGCGGACATCGAAAGGAGGCAAAAGCTCCCGGACCTCTGGCTCCAAGTCGGCCAAAAACTCTCGGATCCCAGTTAAGTCCAAGTGGGACAGCTGCTCTTCAATGACGACGCTTAAGGGATCCTCCTGGGCTTTCGTCGACAAAGGCAGGAGCAAGACCAGGCCTATGCCTAACCAAATCATCAGTCGGTAAAACACCCCATCTCCCCCTACGGCAGCAGACCAACCAAGGAATCTAGGATGGCAACGATCACCGGGATGGAAATCATGAGAATCATGACCTTGCCTGCAATTTCAATGACCAAGGCCACCGCTTCCTCGCCTGCGTCTTTGCTGACCTGGGCCCCTAGGGCCGTCAAGTAGGCAATGCCAATGCTGCGCAATACTACGCCCAAATAAAAACCACTAAGGTCGGCCCGTTGGCCCAGCTCGTAGAAAACTTGGAGAACCCGATCCAATGGACCCAAAAGAATGAGAAATACGCCAACCACGAAGGCAAGGCTGAGCTCCGGCGCCAACTCGGGGTACCGCTTGCGCAAATGGGCAAGAAAAACCGTGATGAT
>JAAZLZ010000325.1 GCA_012799075.1 Bacillota bacterium | reverse complement strand
TCCATCATCCCCAGGCATTCTACGCCACCTATTTCACCACCCGAGCCGGGGACTTTGACGCCCACTTGATCCTGCAAGGCCCCCAAACTCTAAAGGAGCGCTTCCAGGAAATTGAACGCAAGGGGAACGGGGCCACAGCCAAGGAAAAATCGGTAGCGGGACTGCTGGAAGTCGTCTTAGAGTCTTTAGCCCGCGGCATCAGCTTCTTGCCGGTTGATCTTTATGAATCGGACCCTAAGACCTTCTTGATCACTTCCACAGGGCTTCTTCCCCCTTTAATAGGTCTTCAAGGACTGGGAGAAGCTGCGGCGGAAAGCATCATGGATGCTCGGCGGGAAGGTCCCTTCACTTCCGTGGAGGATCTGCGCCGACGGACCCGGTTGACCAAAACGGTCATCGAGATTCTTGAGGAGCACGGGGCCTTGGCCACACTCCCTGCCCAAGATCAACTGACCCTTTTCTAGGGTAGGATAAAGTATTTGCGACGACTAAGTCATTGAGCAGCACGAAAGGAGGGCAGGGGAAGATGGCCAAGATTATTCCGTTCCCCCGCAAGGCCAATCCCAACATCACAGAAGTCCTGCAGGAGTTTGTAAGCGAGCAGCATCGACGCGTAAAACCCCCGACGGGGAGGAAATATGAGCAGATCATCTACTTGCTCATGGACAGCCTTGATACCTTTGGTCCCGATGACCTTGCACCTGAAGAGAAGACCCTTTACAACCGCTTGCTCCAGCAGGGCAAGGTGGAATTCTGCGATATTTTCGGCCCGGATAAGATAATCCGCCATTATGGTATATTTTTTGGTCATTTTTTGCCGCGATTTAGCGGCTGCACCGGTAGACTAATGCAGTCGGCAAGCACCGTAACTAGGAGGCTCGCCAAGTGGCTTGCGGAAAAAGACCATATATCCAGGGAAGAACTACGGCGAAGCTTGGGCGGGGGAATTAGGACCTAAACCCTCCCAGCCAAGGGCCCATTGCCCGCTAAAATGCGCTTTTCCCTTGCCAAATCACTATTCCCATGATATAATCCATCCTAAGAAGCCTGGATGAGTTGTCGACCGAAGAGTGGGTGCCGCCCACTCTTTTGTACTGTTGGAAAAGGGGGGAGGGCATTGCAGGGCCGTTCGGTTGAAGCCATCACGACGGAATTGGCCGATTCCTTGGCTGCCCAGCTCCAGCTGGAGCTAGTAGACGTGGAGTACGTCAAAGAGGGTCCCCAGTGGTACCTACGGGTGTACATAGACAAGCCAGGAGGCGTTACCCTGCAGGATTGCACCTTGTTCAACCAGGTCTTGAGTACGAGACTCGACGAAGAAGACCCGATTCCCGGCAGCTATCTGCTGGAGGTATCCTCTCCGGGAATAGACCGGCCCTTGAAGAAGGACAGCGATTTTCAACGTTTCAGTGGGGGACTGGTGGAAGTTAGGACCTATGCTCCCGTTGACGGACGGAAGAAATGGCGGGGACGGCTAGTAGGGTACAAGGACGGCTTTGTTGAATTGGAAGTTGATGACAGACTTCTTCGCATACCCCGGGACAAGGTTGCCAAAGCTTCTTTGTCCCCTGAGTTTTGAACGCTAGAAACAACACAGGGAAGGGAAAGGTCAGCGTGAACCTCGAGCTAATTGGAGCTCTGAAAGAATTGGAAAGGGACCGGGGAATTGCCCGCGAGATCCTGCTGGAAGCCATCGAAGCAGCGATTGTGTCCGCTTACAAGCGTAATTACGGTTCCGCCCAAAACGTAAGGGTGGACATTGATGGTCATACAGGCGAAATCACCGTCTTCTCCCGGAAGACCGTCGTCGAAGAAGTCGCCGATGATTCAGAGGAAATTGCCCTTGAAGAAGCCCAGACCATCGACCCCAACTACCAGGTGGGTGACATCATCGAAATCGAAGTCACACCCGCGGATTTCGGACGGATCGCCGCTCAGACGGCTAAGCAGGTAGTCATCCAAAGGATCCGGGAAGCCGAACGGGCCCTGATCTATGAGGAGTACAGCAACCGGGAAGGAGACATTGTCACCGGCATCGTCCAGCGAAGGGAAAACAGGAACGTCCTGGTGGATTTGGGTAAAGTCGAAGCATTGCTTTTGCCTTCGGAGCAGCTTCCCCATGAGTCTTACGCGCACGGCGTGCGTCTTAAGGTGTACATCACCGAAGTGCGCAAGACAACTAAAGGGCCCCAGGTGCTTGTTTCCCGAACCCACCCGGCCTTGCTAAAACGCCTCTTCGAGCTGGAGGTCCCTGAAATCCATGATGGAACGGTGGAAATCAAGGGCATCACCAGAGAACCCGGCAATCGGGCGAAGATCAGTGTATACTGTAAAGAGGAGAATGTGGATCCGGTGGGAGCCTGCGTAGGGCCCAGGGGCATGCGCGTCCAAAGTGTGGTGCGGGAGCTGCGGGGTGAGAAGATCGATATCATCCCCTGGGATCCCGATGCCCAAAAGTATGTGGCCAATGCCCTTAGCCCTGCGAAAGTGGTCCGGGTCTTCTTGGACGAGGATGGAAAGATTGCGCGAGTGGTCGTGCCTGATGATCAACTCTCCTTGGCCATTGGTAAAGAAGGTCAAAATGCCCGGCTGGCCGCCAGATTGACAGGCTGGAAAATCGACATTAAGAGTGAAACGCAAATGGCGGCGCTAGTCCTTTCCGGTGAAGCTTGGGAAGAAAGGTCCCCCAAGACAACGAAAGAAGACGAAGAACCTGCGGCAGAGGCGGAAATCCTGGCACCGAAGCCCGCGGATGCTTCTGTGGAGCACAAGAAGAAGGATGACGAATGGGAAGAAGGGGAGCACCGGAGTGCTCACAACGTAAGGAAAGAAGGGCGCAAGGAGAAGCGCCGGGTGCTCAGGGACCTTTCGGAGCTAACACTGACGGATTTTGATTTCGAAGAGTAGGTGGGGTGTATCCATGCCCAGACAGAAACGAATCCCAATGCGGACCTGTGTGGGTTGCCGAACGGTGCGCCCCAAAAGAGAGATGATCCGTATCGTTCGGGGCCCCGATGGAGAGATTGACCTGGATGAAACTGGCAAGGCGTCCGGACGCGGCGCCTATATCTGTCCTCTGGTGGACTGCCTGGATGCAGCCGTTAGATCAAAGGCTTTGCAGCGATCGCTGCAAAGGGACAT
>JAAZLZ010000324.1 GCA_012799075.1 Bacillota bacterium | reverse complement strand
TATAGTGAGGGTAGTCCCGAGACTGTACACCGACCAGCCGCCTAGGGTCAAGAAGCGGATCAATACCAGGAAGTCTTCGTAAAATACGAGGCTGGCAGCGACAACCAAAGCCCCCATGGGATAGATCAGGACCTGGGGTTCGTCTAGACCTAACACCTGGGCCAGGCCTGTACTGGATGCCCAGCTAAAAAGGGCCAGCTTGATGCCGGCACACATGATCCAAGCCCCCATGGGGATGACCTCGATCCGCTCAAAAAAGCGGCCGATGCTAATCATGCGGCCCAGGCTGAATACGGGCATGGATAGGGAAGTCACGGTAGGCCCGAAGACCATGACCGCAGCCAGGCCAAAAAACACCAGCATGGTCCCGGCTGTCAAGATCGCATAGGCCGAATACTGAACCATCTGTTTCGGCCTGTTAACATGGGGGATGAGCATTCCCAAAACCGTAAGTTCCATGAAGAAGCCAACTGTACTCATTGTTGGCGGGATCAGGGTGGTCCAGCCGCCAGCCAACAACGGCAAGAGGTTTTTGAACTTCATCACATTGAAAGGCAGGATGATGGTGGCCAGCCCAAAGAAAATGATCACCCCCAGGGCATTTTCCGCCACCCTGGCCATGACTTCCAATCCATTGCGGGCCGCACTAGCGCCAAGGTAAACCATTGTCCCAATGAAAACAATTTCAGGAGTCTCAACCATGATAGCCGAGGTAAGACTCTCTCCCAAGGCAGCGGCACTGGTCACCGCGATATGGAACCAGTACCATACGAGGACAAGCCCAACGATTTTGCCGAAGAACTTGCCCAACAGCACCTGACTGTACTGGATGATGCTCTTATCAGGGTGCTCCAATCCCAAGGCGACTATCAGCAGGATCAAGGGAACGGCGATCAGCATGCCCAGCAGGCCAACCAGCCAAATATTCTGTGGGTCGCCCATCTCCGTGAGGGCAGGAAACAGGATGGTGACCATCATCAGACGACTGATGATGAGCATGGCCATGGCTTGTCGCGGACTGATCTTGTCAAGAGACATGATTATCCCCCTTAGCCTTCCTCTCGCGGCGGCATCGGCTCCAACCCGGGAACCTGACGGATGGGATCTTCTACCCCCAAAAGCCTGGGCCGAGTCCGCATGGCCCACCAGGGAAGCCTCACCAGGGCATCTTTCCAATCCGACAAAACAACGGGGGCTAGGGGCTCTAGGAAGGGCGTCCCGAAGGATCTTAGGGTGCAGAGATGAATCAGCAGGGCAAATAGTCCGGCAATAATGCCGAAAAGGCCCAGGGTGCCCCCTAGGATGATCAAGGCAAAACGCAAGATCCGGGCGCCAATGGCCATGCTGTAAAGGGGCGTGGAAAAGGATGCGATGCCCGTAAAGGCCACCACAACCACCATGGCAGGAGAGACAAGTCCTGCCCGGATGGCCGCATCGCCCAGCACTAACGCACCGATGATGCTGATGGCCGGACCCACAAGCCGGGGCAGTCTGGTGCCTGCCTCCCGCAAAAGTTCAAAGGTCAACTCCATCAAAAAGGTCTCAACGGCCCCGGGAAAAGGCACTCCTTCCCTTTGGGCGGCGATGCTGAGAATGAGGGCGGTGGGCATCATTTCCTGATGAAAGGTCAATATGGCCACATACAGCCCGGGCAGGACCAGGGATGCAAAGAAGCTGACAAAGCGCAGCAGCCTCAGCACAGCGCCGATCCAGTACCTTTCGTAGTAATCCTCAGGTGTTGTGAAGAACATGGTGAAGGTAGCCGGAAGGATAAGCACAAAAGGCGTGCCATCGGTCAGGATGGCTATCCTGCCCTCGAGGAGTCCCCCCGTTACCCGATCGGGTCTTTCCGTGCGGAGGATGGTTGGAAAGGGAGAAAAAGGTCCATCTTCAATCAATTCTTCGATCTGGCCGCTTTCGTTGATGCCGTCCACATCAATTCGATTGATTCTGCTTCTCAGTTCCCCGAGGACGTCCTGACTGGCCAGCCCTTCGATGTAGACGACGGCGACCCTCGTCCAACTAGTTCGCCCAAGTTCATATTCCTCGATCCTAAGACGCGGATCCCGGATTCTTCGGCGGATGATGCTGGTGTTGGTCCTAATGGATTCGACAAACCCTTCCTTGGGGCCCCTGATGACGGGCTCGGTATCAGGCTCCCCGGGGTTTCGCTGCACCCAGCCGGGAACCACACTGATCAAACCTTCAGCCACACCATCGATCAGGATGCCGCATCCCCCTCGAGAGATGTCCCCAAGGAGGTTTTCCAGGGTTGTTGTCGCCCTAATCCCGATATTTGGCAGCAAGCCCTGTTTGAGCTCCGTAAACGCCTGACGGGGACTCTTCCAATGCTTGCCGTGATTGGCCAGGGGTTTCATCACCGTTTCTGCAATCAGCGTCTTGTCCACCAAACCGTCAATAAGAACAAGCAGGACCCGAATCTTCCGAGGGCCGACCTTAAGCTCCCGGATGATAACATCCGCGCTGTTGCCATAGGACTGGCTGAGCCGCCTGCGATTAATGGACAGGTTGGCCGACAGGGGCGTTCCCCTTTCAGCCTTCTCGACTTTTGAGGCCCCAAAAAGCGCTTTTAGCCATTCAAGCACGGCTTATCCCCCAATCTCGGGACTAATTTTGCCCAAGGGGGGAAGAAAGTATGCCATATTGGATGGGGCTGGATCAAAGAACTGCCGCCATGGTCCATGGCGGCAATTCAAAAAGTCTATTCACCGAAAATGATGTTCTTCTCCCGCATGTCGGGCTGATGGGGAAAGTCAGAGAGTAGTCAGCCTCGTTCACAGGCTCCATCCGGCAACTACCCCTACCTTGAACCTTAGTAGTTGCCCCACTGGGATTGGGAGACCCCCATTTCCCTTTGGAGCACATCCCGGGTGGCAAGAAGATCGGCCAAGCAAGCTTCTAGGTCCTGCAAGAAAGCAGGGTGGGCTGACCGCGCCGCCTTAGCCCGCTCAATGCTTTCTTCCAATCTAGCCAAGACGGCATCAAGCTCGTTTAAGACGCTCATGTCAGCAACCTGGTCAACAATCCGTCGACCTGTGATGCCCACCGCATCGATCTCGTTCCATCCTGGCACTCGACTCGTATCAAGGAGGAGGCGAACCTTGTTAACGGCAACCCCCACAGCTTTGTTCGCCACGGTGAAAATGCGAGCTTCCTTCGGTGCAGGCTCCCCCACTCCCCGCCAAATCTCATGGCTTGCGCCTGCTTGATCGACGAGTTCCACCTTAACGATGGCACCGGGATTGCACGTTTCATACACCAACACTTCGTCAACGACAACAGCTTCAGGATAGGTCAACAACAGCCACTCGAACCCCGAATCCCGGCTTCCGGTCGTCCAAGCCGTGTCAAAATCGCCATGTCTTGGATAAGTGTCCGGCGGACCGGTTGCCTGGGATGCAGACCACCTATCATTCCTATACTGGCTGCTAGCCTCGGCATTGGTCGCCCATTGTTGAAAACTGGCAGCTTGCACCCCCGAGACACCCAGACAAAGGAGCAGAAATAAAAGTACCGGCGTTTTCATTACGCATCCTCCAATCTTGGGAGAACTTGACTCCATCTAGCCTAAAGATACCACTCGTATCCCTGTAAAGCCACCAGACTGGTTGTTTGTCAATCTTCTTTTCATTGACATTTAGTTGACGTTATTGATATGATCCGGGTGTCATTCGGAGGAGGAGGCACGTTGGAAGACTCATGCCTGCATTTCTTGATGAATGCTTTGGGAGTGACCGGTAGGGAGCTGGCGGCAGCCGTCCATGTGGATCCTTCCCTGGTTAGCAAATGGAAGCATAGCCAGCGGCCATTGTCACCCGATTCAGTCCATGTACCTCGGATTGCTGAGTACTTCTTGTCCCTTGAGCAGCCCCTGACCCAACGGATCCTGCAGGAGATGCTGATCAACTATCAACCGGATTTGGACTATGCCGACGGCAAAGCCCGTTTGACCTGCCTGTGCCGCTACTTGACGGAGACAGCTCCTTTCCATCTGCGATTGGGGCAACACGATGGATCGAAGAATCATTACGATGCCCTTTACACCGTCTACAGAGGCAATGAAGGAAGAAGGCAGGCGGTGCTTGCTTTTTTGGACAGGGTGCTCGGGATGCCTCCGGGACAAAAGCTTTGCTTGTTGAGCCAGGAGGATATGTCATGGTTGGTGGAAGATCCCTTCTTCTTGGAGGAATGGAAGGAGAAGCTGGCCCTGGTGCTGGCGGACAGGCACAAGATCGAGATCATCCACTGGGTCGACCGCAGCGTAGACAGTCTAAGCGAAATCATCGGCCGATGGCTGCCTTTGCATCTTACCGGCGGAATTCAATCCTGGTTTTTGCCCAGGTATGCCGATGATCCCTTCCAAACCACTTATTTCATCGTGGAAGATGCCCTGGTCGTTGTAGGAATGGCCGGGGACAACCCATCCTGCGAACGCTACACAGCTATGTTTGGCGACCCCATCACGGTCAAGCAGTACCAGGGGATCTTCGCGGCCTATAAGGCAAAATGTCGCCCCCTCATTGAAGTCGATAACCTGGCCTACCACCGATTCGCGGCACAGGCAGCGTCCCGAGCCTATCTCAGCTGGGACCTGCCCCCGATGGCCGCCATGTCCCGAGACCTCCTAAGAAAGATCCTGGCCAAAAACAACATCGGAGAGGATAGGGTGTCCCACTGCCTAAAGTGTCATCAGTCGATGCTCAACACCCCCTCCCGCCACCTTTGCAACAGGGACGGACTAAGACAGGCCCTAGAGCAGAATCAGGTCAACTACCGCGAACTGTCGTTGATTGCCAGGCAGCCAATCAAGGCTGCCCGGGAAGATGTCCGCGAGCATGTTGATGAGCTGATCCAGCGCTTACGAACCGATGCGTCTTTGGAGGTGGCCCTCTTTTCGGCAAAGGACTTGACCCATCCCCCCATCAATCTGTGGCTGCAGGATGAGCTAATTGTCGCCTGGTCAAAGGATTATCCCTTTGCAGCCTCCGTTTCGGAGGCAACTGTTGTCAGCGCATTTTTCAAATACTACGAAGACATTTGGCAATCCATCCCGAGAATCAACCGGGAGCGCAATTGGGTCATCCAGGAGCTCCTCAAATTAGGATAAAAAAATAGGCCCCATCAGGAGCCTGTCAGCTTTTGCATGGTGCCCGGGACGAGACTTGAACTCGTACGGTGTTACCCACACGGCCCTCAACCGTGCGCGTCTGCCAATTCCGCCACCCGGGCCCTTCGACTGCAACTATTATATGATCCCCCGGGGGGACTGTCAAGGACTAAAGGAACTGCCGCGGTAGAAGGGCTA
>JAAZLZ010000323.1 GCA_012799075.1 Bacillota bacterium | reverse complement strand
TGCGCCATCAACGGGCTGGGGGAGCGGGCGGGGAACGCGGCCTTGGAAGAGGTGGTCATGGCCCTGCATACCAGGCAGGATCAGTACCAGGCCATCACCAATGTGGCCACGGAGCAGATCTACCGGACCAGCCGGCTGGTTTGCGCCCTGACGGGGGTTTCCGTCCAGCCGAACAAGGCCATCGTGGGGGATAACGCCTTTGCCCATGAATCGGGGATCCATCAAGATGGGGTCCTGAAAGAGCGGACCACCTATGAGATCATGACCCCCGAATCCATCGGCCTAAGGCAGGGTCGCCTGGTCCTGGGTAAGCATTCGGGCCGCCATGCCTTCAGGGAGAAGCTGCGGGAGTTGGGCTATACCCTAGCTGAAGAAGACATCACCCGGGCCTTCGAGCGGTTCATTGAACTGGCGGATAAGAAAAAAACCCTCACCGACCGGGATATCGAGGCGATTATTGAAATGGAACGGTTTGTTGTACCTGGGACCTTTGTCCTAGAGTATGTCCATGTTATCAGCGGCAATACGACGGTGCCCACCGCCACCGTCCGGGTCCGGCACGAAGATGAAGTGGTGGAGGAGGCGGCCTGCGGCGACGGTCCCATCGATGCCGTCTATCGGGCCATCAACCGGGCAACCAAGGTGCCCATCCATCTGTTGGATTATTCCCTCCAGGCCGTCACCGGGGGCACCGATGCGTTGGGAGATGCCACCGTCAGGGTGAAGGACAATGGCAACATCCACGTCGGCCGGGGAACCAGCACCGATGTCATCGAAGCCAGCGCCCTTGCTTACATTCACGCCATCAACAAAATCATTCACAGTCGGGAGAAGTATCATCCGGCTGGGGAGGTGTAGCCATGGGAATGACCATCGCGGAGAAGATCCTGGCCGCCCACGCGGGGAAAACCAGGGTGACCCCTGGCGAGCTAATAACCGCCAAGGTGGATCTGGTCCTGGGAAACGATATCACCGCTCCTGTTGCCATCAAAGAATTCGAACGGCTCGGGGTGGAGACGGTCTTTGACCAGGATCGGATCGTCTTAGTGCCGGACCATTTCGTACCGAACAAAGACATCAAGGCTGCCGAGCAGGCCAAAATGATGCGGGAGTTCGCCTACAAACACCGGATCACCCACTACTTTGAAGTGGGCCGGATGGGCATTGAACACTGCCTCTTGCCGGAGCAGGGCCTGGTGGCCCCCGGTGAGCTGATCATCGGCGCCGACTCCCATACCTGCACCTATGGCGCCCTGGGGGCCTTTGCCACCGGCGTCGGTTCAACGGACATGGCCGCGGCCATGGCCACTGGTGAGTTATGGTTTAAGGTCCCCGAATCGATGAAGTTCATCTTCCACGGCGAACCTGGGCCATGGGTTGGGGGAAAGGACCTGATCCTGCATATCATCGGCGATATCGGGGTCGATGGAGCCACTTACATGGCGATGGAGTTTACCGGTGAAGGAATCAAAGCCCTGTCCATGGATAACCGCTTCACCATGTCCAACATGGCCATCGAGGCGGGGGGGAAGGCCGGGCTTATCGCACCCGATGCCAAGACCCTAGCTTACGTCAAGGATCGGGTCACACGAAGCTTTAACATCTATGAAAGCGACAAGGATGCCAAGTACGCCCTGGTCAAGGAATATGATCTGGCCGCGATCGAACCGGTGGTGGCCTTTCCCCACAAGCCGGAAAACACCCGGCCCATCAGCCAAGTGGGCCATGTGCCCATCGATCAGGCGGTCATCGGCTCTTGCACCAATGGGCGGATGGAGGATCTGCGCATAGCCGCCAAGATCCTCGAAGGGCGCAAGGTGGATCCCCGGGTGCGGCTCATCGTCATCCCTGGGACCCAGGCCATTTACCTTGAGGCCATGGAAGAAGGGTTGATTAATATCTTCATCCAGGCGGGGGGAGCCGTCTCCACGCCTACCTGTGGTCCGTGCCTTGGGGGCTACATGGGCATTCTCGCTGCGGGAGAAAGGTGCGTCTCCACCACCAACCGGAACTTCGTGGGCCGGATGGGACATCCCCAAAGCGAGGTTTACTTGGCAAACCCGGCGGTGGCCGCAGCTTCGGCAGTTGCTGGACGATTGGCTTCGCCGGCGGAAATCCTAGGATAAGGAGGGGGCACCATGCGGGGTGTGGCGTGGAAATTCCGTGATGATGTAAATACCGATGAAATCATTCCGGCCCGTTATCTAAATACTTCAGACCCCAAGGAACTGGCCCTTCATTGCATGGAGGACATCGACCCAAGCTTCATGGAGAAGATGTCCCCCGGCGATATCATCGTTGCCGGCAGGAATTTTGGCTGCGGCAGTTCCCGGGAGCACGCT
>JAAZLZ010000322.1 GCA_012799075.1 Bacillota bacterium | reverse complement strand
TAGGGGCGCGCAGGTGGGGTTCTTTCTGCTGCCGGAGCGGGTGGGCGGGGCGGCAATCTTCGTGTTGGCAGTCGTTGCCGCGGGGAATGAACCGCGCTGGCGATGCCTACTACAGAGCCGGTGACTGCATACCAAGGGACGAAGATTCCATCGAGGTGCCATCCCGCCAGTCGTTGTCACAGGTGAGTATAAGAGAGCGATAGTAGTCCACAAGAGAATATTGACACATTTCAGGAGGAATTAAGGAGAACAACAAGAACTTATGAATTAAGTGTGTTTATTCCTCGGATCACCAAAAACAATACATAAGGGGTGAAAGACCTTGAGAAAATGGGTTGGACGGATTGGGGTGTTGTTGTTGCTAATGGCCCTGATGGGGGCCGCAGCCCACGGGGCTGAGCTTGAGATCGGCATTGCTTCTGCCTTTGAAAGTGAACACGTACTGGTCAAATCGGCGGTCAAGTTCAAAGAGATTGTCGAGGAGCGCAGCGGCGGGAAAATCAAAGTCAACCTCTTCCCCGGGGGAGTCATGGGCGGAGAAGAGCAGGTTACCGAAGCCGTATCAATTGGAGCGGTGGAGATGCAGGTGGGAGGAGGGCTTCCCATCTATTACTTTGCCCCCGAATACTACTTCTTCGATACGCCCTATGTGCTCAGGGACTTCAAGCACTACATGGCCGTTTGGGACGGACCCATCGGTCAGGCTGCCCGGCAGCAGATCGAGGCCAATGGCAACACGAGGATGCTCGGTGTGGTCTATCGGGGCATGCGCCAGTTCACATCCAACAAGCCGGTCAAGGCTCCGGAGGATGTGAAGGGGATGAAGCTGCGGTTGCCTATGCTTGAGACTTGGGTTGCCGTCTGGAAGGCCATTGGAGCCAGTCCTGTGCCCATTCCCCTCCATGAACTCTATACAGCTTTGGCCACTGGGGTGGCCGATGCTTCCGAGGGAGACATGGAGCAGCTGTGGTCCCACAAGCTCTTTGAGGTGCAAAAGTATGTTTCCTTGACCAACCACCACGTGCAGACGGGCAACATGTCCATTTGCGCGGATTTCTACTACAGCCTGGATAAGGATACCCAAAAACTCATCGATGAGGCGGCCAGGGAGGCCACCGAGTGGGGAACAAACCTAGTCTATGAGCGGGAGCAGCTGCTCATCGAAAACATGAAGGAAAAGGGCTGCACCATCCTGGAGACCGATTCCGAAGCCTTCCGCAAGGCCGGGGCGCCTGCGGTTGAGAGCATGTTCACCACCCACTTCCCCGTGACGACATGGGATGAGATCAACAAGTTCTAAGGAAAAAAGGGGCCGCCGGAAGGCGGTCCCTCCCCAAAAGGAGGGATGGGAACAGATGGAGAAACAGCCGGGCATTCGCCGCGATGCCAAGCCGGACTTCCTTGAAAACGAAAGCCTCAGGATTACCCTGTGGGATCGGGGTTTAATCGTCTTTTCGACCGTCCTTTTCGTCATCATGCTCGCTTTGGTCCTCTTGCAGGTAGTCACCCGGTATATAACCTCGTATGTGGGGATTTCCTTCCCCTGGACCGAAGAGATCGCAAGCTACCTTTTGACCATCACCACCTTCCTCGGTGGTGCCATTGCCATCGCCCGGAAAGAGCATGTTACCATCACCACCCTGGTGGAGCAGTTCCCCTGGCGGCTCCGGTGGGTGTTAGATACCCTCAGCCATTTTTTTATCCTCTATTTTGTCATCCTGTGCATCCGCGGCAGCCGGGTGATGATGCTGCGGACATGGCGCTCCCCCGTTGGAGCCATAACTACCCTCAAGGTGGGACATCTTTACTTGGCGACCCTGATCGGAATGGTCATCATGCTTACCTACGCGGTCCGCTGGATCATCAAGAAACTTGGCCAGGCGCCTAAGGTCTGGTCCCGTTGAAGGAGGTGCGGGATTGGTCATTGGAACCTCACTGTTGTTAGTACTGTTCATTGGCGTTCTCCTTCTTTTCTTCCTTCTGGGTTTTCCCGTTGCCTTTTCCCTGGGGCTGACGGCCGTTGCCCTCATGCTGATGGGAGTCGGGGGAGGAATCAATGAAGCCATCTTGGTCAGCCGCATGTTCCGGGGTGTAAACAGCTTCGTCCTCTTGTCCATCCCCTTCTTTCTCTTTGCCGGACGGATCATGAACGCCGGGGGGATCACCGAGCGGATTTTCCGCTTCTGTCAGGCCTTAGTCGGAAGCACTAGGGGGGGACTGGGCCACGTCAATGTGGTCGCCAGCATGGTTTTCGCCGGCATGAGCGGTGTGGCTGTTGCCGACGCGGCGGGTCTAGGTCCCATTGAATACAAAGCGATGACCGATGCGGGCTATCCACCAGAGTTCTCCGCGGGGGTGACCGCTGCTTCCTCGACTATTGGTCCCATCATTCCCCCGAGTGT
>JAAZLZ010000321.1 GCA_012799075.1 Bacillota bacterium | reverse complement strand
TTGGTGATATATCCGAAAACTCGGAGTACGATGATGCTAAGAACGAACAGGCCTTTGTGGAAGGCCGCATAGCGACCTTGGAGAAGATTCTTCGCAACGCCAAACTGATCGAACGCAATCCTAACGATGGCAAGAACGGGACTAGAGTGGTTGTGGGAGCAACGGTGACCCTTCTGGATCTGGATCGCAACGAGGAGTCGGCGTTTACCTTGGTGGGGTCCCCCGAGGCCGACCCGAGCAAGGCTAAGATCTCTAACGAGTCGCCGGTGGGCAAAGCGATCATCGGACGCCCTGAAGGCGCTGTAGTGGAGGTGGAAGTACCGGATGGCACCGTCCGGTACCGAATTGTAAAGATCAGCGGTTAGGTAGGTGGAGGTGGCGTATTGTCGCGGTTTGAGTTGGACCCGGAAGAATTACAAGAGCTTAATGACCAAATGGCCGTCCGTCGTCAGAAACTGGCCGAATTGGTTGACCAGGGCATTAACCCATTTGATGCTGAATTTGTCCCCGCCCACCATGCCCTTGAAATTAAGGACAATTTCGCCCATTGGGAGGGGCAGGAGGTCAAAGTCGCCGGGAGGATTATGTCCCTGCGTCGTCACGGCAAAGCCAGCTTTGCCGACCTTCAGGACCAATCGGGTCGAATCCAGTTGTATGTTAGGCAGGATATGCTTGGAGAAGAGGATTACGAGTTCTTTGGCAAGTTGGACTTAGGCGATGTCATCGGGGTGCGGGGAAAGGTGTTCCGCACCAAGCGCGGTGAAATCAGCGTCGATGTTGAGGAATTGCACCTCATGAGCAAGTCCCTTCGGCCCCTTCCGGAAAAGTGGCACGGCCTTAGGGATGTGGAGCTTCGCTATCGGCAGCGCTATCTGGACCTGATGGTCAACCCCGAGGTAAGGGATGTCTTCATTGCCCGGAGCAAAATCATTCAGAGCATCCGGGAATTCCTGTTGGAGAGGGACTTCCTCGAAGTTGAAACGCCGATGCTCAACGTAATCCCCGGCGGTGCAACGGCCCGTCCTTTTGTTACGTATCATAATGCATTGGACATGAACCTTTACTTGCGCATCGCGCCGGAGCTATATCTAAAACGCCTTGTGGTCGGCGGTTTAGAAAAGGTCTTCGAACTTGGCAAGAACTTTCGCAACGAAGGCATCTCAACCAAGCACAATCCGGAATACACTTCGGTTGAGGTCTATCAAGCCTATGCCGATTACAGGGATATGATGGAGCTTACGGAAGAGTTGTTCGCTTATGTGGCCCGTCGGGTCTGTGGAACCACCAAGATCGAGTATCAGGGACGGGTCGTTGATTTGACTCCCCCCTGGGCCCGTTTGAGCATGTCGACGGCTATCGAAAAGTACAGCGGGGTGAGCTGGGAGAGGATCCAGGATGACCCCGAGGGGGTCGCCCGGGAGAAGGACTTGGATCTGCCCCCCGAGCGAATGAGCAAGGGCTCGGTTATCATGGAGCTTTTCGACACCTTCGTTGAGCCCCGGCTGATCGATCCTACATTCATTACGGACTACCCTGTCGAAGTGTCACCCCTGGCCAAGCGTACGGAAGGGGCGCCCCATTTGACAGACCGCTTTGAGCCCTTCATCATGGGCTGGGAGGTGGCCAATGGGTTTTCAGAGCTTAATGATCCCATTGATCAGAAGGAGCGGTTTGAGAAGCAGATGGAGCAGCGGGCCGCCGGAGATGACGAGGCCCATATGATGGATGAGGACTACATCGTTGCCCTGGAGTACGGTTTGCCTCCCACAGGGGGGTTGGGTATAGGGATCGATCGTCTGGTGATGCTGTTGACGGACTCCCCGTCAATTAGAGATGTGATCTTGTTTCCCCATATGCGTCCCAAGGAGTAGGGTTTGTTCAGTTGACTGCTAGAGATGCCTTTGGAGCCGGTGTTCGGCAGGCGGTTCCGATCATGTTCGGGTACGGGCCCATCGGGATCGCCTATGGCGTCCTGGCCCGGCAGGCGGGTCTAACCCTGGCCCAGACGATTGCACTGTCTGTTTTTGTTTACGCAGGCTCCAGCCAATTCATCGCGGCCGGCATGCTGGGCGCCGGTGCGGGTTTTCTTCCCGTCGTCAGCACTACGCTGCTGGTGAATTTGCGTCATCTGCTCATGAGCGCGGCCCTCAGCCCCCACCTCGGCGGTCTCAAGCGGAGCTTCTTGGGCCTATTTGCCTTTCACATCACCGATGAGACCTTTGCCCTGCACAGTGCGAATTTAGATCAGGGACCGGTCCATCCCTGCCTTCTCCTGGGGATTAATATAGCTTCTTACTGTACGTGGGTCATGAGCTCCCTCGTTGGGGGGCTTTTTGGCAGCATCTTGCCGGACCCGGCCCGGCTGGGCCTTGATTTCGCCCTGCCGGCCATGTTCATTGCCCTGCTGGTCTTTCAGCTCAAGGGTTCCATCCACGTACTAGTCGGTGGGGCCGCGGCCCTGCTGTCGGTCGTGATTGCTCTGCTGCTGCCGGGCAGCTGGAACGTAGTCTTGGCGAGCATCCTTGCCGCCGGGTTTGGATTGGTGGTGTCGATTTGGAAGAGTCGTTCATCTTGATTCTGGCAGGGATGGCCCTGGTCACCTATTTGACCCGGGTGCTTCCCCTCTTGACCTTGACCGAAATGAAACTGCCCCCTTCGCTGCTTTGTTGGCTGTCCTTCATTCCCGTTGCGGTCCTGGGAGCGCTGCTAGGACCGGAACTCCTTCTGCACGGTGGAAATCTGGACTATTCCTTGGGCAATTACAACCTCCTTGCCGCGTTGCCCAGCTTCGTCGTCGCCGTTAAGACCCGCAGTCTCCTTTGGACTGTGGTGGCGGGGATGGGCGTTGTGGTCCTCCTGCGTTCCTTGTAAACTTTGCCCCATAACAGGGTTTTTGACTTCGTTGCCGAAGGTTGTCTTCATAAGCGAGTTTCTAAGGAAGGGGCTTTAGGGGCTGGGAGTCGGGCTGCAGGCACTATCCTGTAGAAAGCCTGGGAGACCTCGGTTTTTTGTACGCCCGCCCGATTATGCCGTTGCCTGTTAAAAGCTTACAAGCCGGAAGGGAGGATGTTGGCCTTTTTTGTCCAACCAATTTAGGGAGAGTTTCTCTAGTAAAGTTGAGA
>JAAZLZ010000320.1 GCA_012799075.1 Bacillota bacterium | reverse complement strand
TCCTCGGTTACCCCGTACTTCAGCTGAAGATCAACACCAGCGGCGCAAAGCCCGCCCCCGGCCACCCTCGTAGTGCCGCCAGTAAAGGGCATCTTCTCAAGCACAATCACTTCCGCCCCGTTTTGCCGGGCTTCTAGTGCCGCGGCCAAGCCGGCTGCTCCGGAACCGACGACGACTACATCGGTGGCAGCAGCACATGCGCCAAAGGCTGTGAACGCGACCACAATCACAGATAACATTGCTGCCCACAGTCTACGACTCATAAAAACAATCCCTCCTAATGTGTTTTCCGGCAGATGGGATTAGGCATTATCCACCCCGCTGCCAAAACGTATTCTTCGCTGCTGGGTAGTCCTTTTCCTTCAATTGACGGGGAGGAATGATGGCATGCTAGACTACCAATTAAAGGACAAGAAACAGGCGAGGGGGAATAGTGTAGCCAATAGGTTGGTCGGATGAAAGACCAGCAAGGAGGAAAGGCATGTCTTTGAAGTTGGTTGCCTTTTTGGGAACCGGCGATTACGAGCCAACCAGGTATGATTTTGGCGATGCCCAAATAGCCGCCCGGTATTTTCCCATTGCCCTGGCCCAATACCTTAAGCCACATCAGTTGATTCTTTGCCTCACGGACAAGGCCGCAAAGAAGCACGGCCGCAGCTTTTATCAGGAGCTTGCCGACAAGGTGGCAGTAGATGAGCTGCTGATTCCCGACGGGAAGAACGAAGATGAGCTCTGGGAGATATTTGAGCAGGTGGCAGGCAGAGTGGGTGAACAAGATAAGCTGGCCATGGACATAACCCATGGGTTCCGCTCTTTGCCTATGATCGCGCTGCTGATTATCAGCTACTTGAAATTCGTCAAGCATATCCGCGTTGGCGGTTTATGGTATGGCTCATACGCCGCTAGAACGGCAGAGGGGGGGCAGTCCACAAGCCCGGTGTTCAATCTAACTCCCTTTGTCGATCTCTTGGAATGGATTGCCGGGGCCAATTCCTTTGTCAAGTATGGTGATGCAGAGCCTGTTGGAAAAATGCTTCAGCTCATTCAGCGGGATATTCGCGGCAGGGATTTGGGCGAACCCATGAGATTGCAGAGCCTCGGGAGCAGACTGACCCGGGTATCCCAGGCCCTGCTCCTTGGCCGCGGTGAAAAGACGAGGCAGGCAATACTGGCCCTCAAACAGGATCTAGACCATCACTGGGATGCTATTGTCAGCGAATTGGACAGCTGGGCCAAGCCGTGCCTTCCCTTGTGGAGACAAATGACAGCTGAATACGGTCGACTCGTGGAGGTAGATGATGGAGCCTATGAGCTTGGGCTGGTCCAGTGGTATCTCAACCGGGACTACATACCCCAGGGGGTGACCTTGCTGCAGGAATGCATCATCTCCCGAGCCGTTGCCGAATGTTTAAGGCTTCCTGAGCAAGTCAACAAGCTGGCGGTGAGGGAGAAGGCCAAGGCGGTGCTTCGGCGGGAAGGGTATGCGCAAAACCCCATCGGCCAGGTCTTTAACAAACTCACCCAGTTGCGCAATGACATCGCCCATGCGGGGTATCGTCCACACCCGATGGAAGCTTCAACAATGAAGAAAAACGCCCTTGAGTACACAGAGGAAATGAGGGGTTTGTGGAGAGAAGATGCCTTATGGCAAAGCCTTGGGAAGGAGGAGCCCTTGACCGAAAGGGTCCTGATCAGCCCCTTGGGGAGTTCCTTGTCTTTGGCGGCCTCCCATGTGCGTCCCCACAGGGCAATCATCATTACGTCCAAGGAGGGAAGTGCCCTGGCCGGGGAAGCCTTGAAAAGCCTTTCCCGCGTCCATTATATTGTCGTTGCCGAGCCCTTGAACTGTTTTGGGGAAAAGGATCGGGTCTGGGGGGAATTGGCAAAGCTCCTTTCCAGCCGTGAACGTCCCCAAGCGTTTGTCAACATCAACGGAGGGACAACAGCCCTGTCCTATATTGCCTGGCATGTTGCCGGAAAGTGTCAAGCGAGCTGTGTGACTAAGATCATCGCCGCTCTCGATGATGGGGGTGGAAAGATCGTCTACCTGGATGAAGGGGGGCGGGAAAATGAATGATGACGGAGTAATTCTTACTCCCCGGCAACAGGAGTTCGTCGATTTTCAAGGGGGCTGCGTCCTGCTCCACGCACCGGTGGGGACGGGCAAGACCCGGGTTCTGGCGGAGCGAGCGGCAAAGGCTATTCGCCGCGGGGTTTCGCCGGATCGCATCCTGTGCGTGACCTTCACCAACCGGGCCGCGGCGGAGATGCGCCAGCGGGTGGCCGTCCACTGCAAAGCCGAAGCCCGGTGGGTGGAGGTGCGGACGTTCCATGGACTTTGCGCATGGATGCTGCGCAGAGAGGCCAAAGAGATCGGCCTTTCGATGGACTTTGTCATTTTCGATGAAGAAGATTCCCTGGAGGTCCTGCGGGACCTGGTTTCCGAACAAGATGCTCGTTCTTTGTATCATTATATGTGCAGCCTCAAAGTAGAAGTAGATGATGAGCAATTGGCATCGGGGCCCATTCCAAAGGCCTTGTTCGCTAAGAAGCGGGATTTTGAACCTGAGATCCTTGCCTACCAGGATGAGCTGGCAGCAAATCATGCCCTTGATTTTGCCGACTTGATCCTCATGACCCGGGTCATGTTGATGAAGCACCCCCATATCCGGGCCCGTTGGCAGGGAAAGTTCGGTATGATTCAGGTGGATGAAATGCAGGATACCCACCTGTCAGAATATGGGATCTTGCGGGTCTTGGCCGAACACTGCCAGAATCTGGTGTTGGCGGGGGACTTTGACCAAACCATCTATGAGTGGCGCGGTTCCAATCCGGGGGAAATCCTGCGCCGATTCCGCCGGGACTTCTCTGGCGGGTGCACTTTCAGCTTCGATGAGAACCACCGGGCAACCCGGTCCTTAGTGGCTGCGGCGGCCAATGTGGTTGCTTCATACAGTCAGTATGCTCCGCCCAAGCCAGCGGTGAAGGCTTCCCCCGGTCGGCCCATCGAGGTCCACTTCGCCCGAAACAGCGAGGAGGAAGCCGATTGGATTGCTCGTCGGTTGAAGACAGAACTAGACAAGAACCCTAATCTCAAGGCAGGGGTCTTGACCAGGCCCAATCACCGCGCGTTGACCATCGCTGAAGCCTTAACCCGCATGAACATCCCCCACCTAACTGTGGAAACCTTTGAGTTTTTTCGCCGCCAGGAGGTCAAAGATGCCATCGCCTACATCAGGTTTT
>JAAZLZ010000028.1 GCA_012799075.1 Bacillota bacterium | reverse complement strand
GGACCATCCCCAACCCCTTTGGGGCCAAGCCCATCGAGATCCTGCCGGAGGTTTTCATCATGCCCCATGCCCTGTGGATCCTAGGCATCAGCGTACTGATGATGGCTGGGCTTTTGGTCCTGTTCAAATGGACCAAGATGGGCGTTGCCATGAGGGCAACCACCCAAAACCGCACCGTGGCCGCGTTGATGGGGGTGAATACCAACCGGACCGTGAGCCTGGTCTTTGGGCTTTCATCCATGGTGGCCGCGCTGGCAGGGGCCCTTTCCGGAGCGGTGTTTTTCATCACCCTGGAGATGAGCGTGATGTTCGGTTTAAAGGCCTTTACCTGCAATATCGTCGGGGGGTTTGGCAATCCCCTTGGGGCCATCGTCGGAGGTTTGATCCTTGGCGTGGTGGAGACCTTAGGGGCCAGCTTCGTTTCCTCCCATTACAAGGATGTGATCACCTTCTCCCTATTATTGTTCTTCCTGCTGTTTAGGCCAAAGGGTCTCTTTAAACTGGAAATAGCAGAGAAATTGTAGGTGATTGCCGTGAGAGCGGAAAGACCCAAAGCTATCGCAACTCTGTTTGCTGTCTTGGCTGTAGCGCCCTTCTTCCTGCCCAACCGCTATTACATCTATATCTTCAACAGGGGGTTTGCCAACGCCTTGGCCGTCATCGGCCTTGTGATCCTCTTTGGCATGGGCGGGCAGATCAGCCTTGGCCACATTGCTTTCTTCACCCTCGGGGCGTACACTTCCGCCATCTTTTCCGTCAAGTTGGCTTTGCCCCCGGCGGCGGCCATGCCGGCGGGGGTGGTGGTGGCCTCGATTTGGGGGGCCTTCTTGAGCGTGCCCGCCTTTAAGTTGAGCGGACCCTTCCTGTCCATCTGCACCGTAGCCTTCGGCGAGGTTGTCAGGCTGCTGACCATCAATCTAGTCTCCCTGACGAACGGTCCCTATGGGTTCTACGGCATTCCCTCCCTGAGTCTGTTCGGTCGGCGGATTGGCAGCGAGAAGGCTTGGTACTACCTGCCTTGGACCCTATTGGGTTTGGCGATCCTGGCCGCCGTCAGGCTGAAGCGCTCCTACATCGGCCGGGCCCTGGCCGCCATTAGGGAGGATGAGACCGCGGCGGAGGTGATGGGGATCAATGTGAGGGCCATGAAGACCCTAGCCTTCGTGTGCGCTGCCTTTTGCGCGGGCTTGGCCGGCGGCCTTTATGCCCACATGTCCGGGTTTCTTTCCCCTGAGAGCTTCACCGGAGAGCAGTCCTTCAGCCTGTTTAGCATGACGGTGGTGGGGGGGCAGGAGTCCGTCCTCGGGGGGGTCGCCGCAGGAGTTGCCCTGACGCTGCTGCCGGAACTGATGCGGTTTCTCCAGGAGTACTACATCATGATCTTTAGCCTGATCGTCCTGCTCATTGTCCTGTTGCCCTTGGAGTCCATCAAGGAGCGGGCGGAAATGTGGATTTCCGCCCTAACCCGCAAAGGAGGCAAGGTCCCATGGGGGCGGTGCTCGAAGTAAGGGGGCTGGCCAAGTCCTTCGGGGGGATCGTTGCCCTCCGGGATGTAGCCTTGCAAGCGGAAGATAAAGAAGTCCTGGCTGTCATCGGGCCCAACGGATCGGGGAAAACCACCTTGCTCAACGTGATCACGGGAGTCTACCGGCCCGATGCAGGCGGGGTATTGCTAGAAGGGCATCAGCTAGTGGGACTTTCCCCCGCGCAAATATGTGCAAAGGGCATAGCCCGCACCTTCCAGAACATCAGGCTGTTTAGGCGGCTCACCGTCTTGGACAACGTTATGATCGGACAGCATCACCGATTCGGCGCCGGACCGGCCGGGGTTCTTCTGGCAAGTGGAGCCTCCAGGAAAGAGGAGGCCAAATTCGAGGGGGAAGCTCGGGCCCTGATTGCTAAAGTGGGGCTGGCAGGGCTTGAAGACGCTATTGCCCAAAGTCTCCCTTACGCCAAGCAAAGGCTCCTTGAGATCGCCCGGGCCTTGGCAGCGGATCCTAAGGTCCTGCTCCTCGATGAGCCTGCCGCGGGAATGAACAGCGAGGAGATAGTCCATCTGGAGGCCCTGGTCAAATTCCTCCGGGACGAGGGTCTGACGGTGGTGATGATCGAGCATGTGATGGACTTGGTCCGAGGGGTGGCCGACAGGGTGGTGGTCCTGAATTACGGGGCGAAGATCGCGGAAGGGTCCTTTGAAGAGATCGAAGCCAACCCCAAAGTCATCGAGGCCTACTTGGGAAAGGGGGCCGGTCCATGCTCCGCGTAAGCAAGCTGAAGGCCTATTACGGCAATGCCCAGGCCTTGTTCGATCTTTCCTTTACTGTAAAGGCCAACGGGATGGTGGCTCTCCTCGGCTCCAACGGAGCTGGGAAAACAACTACGTTGATGGCCATTTCCGGGCTGTGCAAGAAATCCCCTGACGCACGGATCGACTTTGACGGAAGCCCCATCCAAGATCTCAGGCCCGAGGAGATCGTATCCCGGGGGGTCATCCACGTTCCCCAGGGCCGGGGGATTTTTCCGGGTCTGACCGTCCGGGAGAACCTGGCCATGGGCGCCTACCTTCGGAAAGACCGATTGGCTGTGGAGGAAGACATGATCAGAGTCTTGGAGCTTTTCCCCCAGCTCAAGGATCGGGTCCGTCAGGCCGCCGGCACCCTATCGGGGG
>JAAZLZ010000319.1 GCA_012799075.1 Bacillota bacterium | reverse complement strand
GGCCGGCTCCCACAGGTCCTCCCGATTGTAGAAGACTGTGGAGCTGCGCATGTGATAGAGGGCATAGACCGTTGTCTGCAGTTGGAAAAGCTCCTCGGGATAGCGAAGATGTTTTTGCAGTCCACTGGACATCTCGGCGATGGGTTTAAACAGTCCGGGATATACCTGGCTGTACATCTTAATCAGGGGATCCTGATCGTCGATGATGTAGAAATCCGCAGTCCCATGATAAGCATCGATAATGACCTTGACCGACCCCCGAGCGTAGTTGCCCCATCCCTTATAGGGCTGGGAATAGGGATAGCGGTCCGTGATGGTATAGGCATCCATCACCCAAAAGAGGCGGCCTTGATCCAAGACAACATAAGGGTCCGGATCGTAGCGCAGGAAGGGTGCAATTTCCCGGACGCGCTCCTTGACGGTCCGGCGAAACATGAGACGGCTTTCCCTGGTGATATCCCCGGAAAGGAGGATCTTGCTTGTTCCAAAGCGCAGGGCAAAGGCTGCCCGGCGGAGAAAATTGGTCAGCTGTACTCCCCCCGTGCCCTCATAGCGGGTAAGGGCGTTTTCCTCACCTAACGGATAGTCGAACTCGGGCAGCCTGGTGTTCACGATGACGTACTGGTCGGTCCGTTCGCCATAGTAGATCTCCGGGCGGGTAATCTTAAGCTCTTGATACGAACTTTTTGGGGGAATATCGCTGATGAAGAACTTGGGGAGCCCCTCGGCCGTCGCCTCATTAACGGGCGACATGACGATGCCATAGCCGTGGGTGTACTGCAGATGGGTATTGACCCAGGTTTTGACGGGTTGTCGCTCAATTTCGATCTCCCGCGCGGACAACATCACTTGCCGGTACTGCCCATCGACCATGTAGCGATCAACATCCACATCGGGAAACTGGTAGTACAAGCGCATTTCTTGCAGTTGGCCATAGGTTTGGCCCAAAGCCCGCCAATCCCACAAGCGGATGCTGTCTAAGGTGGCTGTTGACTCTTTAAGGCGTTCCCAATCAAGGTCTGCATCACCCGGGTACTCCCGCTCGTCCACATCCGCCAGGCCGTAGGCATCCAAAGTTGCCTGGATGTGGTGTTCAATAAAGGGGCGCTCCCGTTCCAGTTCGTTGGGCTCCACCACATAGCGCTGGACCATTCCCGGGTAAATGTCGCCCAGGATCAGGGAGGCCGCCGCCAAACCAATCAGGGTGACCACAAACCCCCGCATCCCTCGCCGGAAGAGGTTAAAGACTAATAAGACCGCGGCCACAAGGGCCAGGATGAGCAGGACCCGAAGTCCCAGCCCCTCGGCATATACATCCGTATAACTGGCCCCGAAGAACCCGCCCCGGGGGGAATAAACCAGCTCATCAAGCTGCAAGCGATAGTCCCAGGCCTTAAGAAGCAGGATGCCAACGGCCAGAGCCGTTAGGTGATACTTGGCCCCGCCGGTGACCTGGAAATGCCTGTCGGCAAAGCTGATGGAGCGGGACAGCACGTAAATCAACAGGACAACTAGGATCGTTGCCGCCACAATCCCCATGGCTGCTCCATACAACAAACGATAAAAAGGCAGCTTAAAAACAAAATAGCCTATGTCCCGGCCGAAGAGGGGATCGGTTCGACCGAAGGTTTGGGCGTGAAGAAAACCCATTACCACCTCCCAATTCTGTCCTAAGGTGGTCGAATACAGAAAGCCTAAGATGATGCTTCCCAGGACGAACAGGCTGGTGATGGAGCGGGAGGTGATGAACCGGGGCACACGGTCCCCTAGGCGGCCTAGGGCCTGCTCCATCTCCCTCCGGGCAAACAACAAGTTGACAAACATGAATGAGGCAAAGGCCAAGCCCACGGCCAGGCGCACTCCCGCCCGGTAAAGGATGTTTCGCCAAAACACCCCTTCATAACCAAGGGCTTGAAACCAGAGAAGATCGGTGTAAACACCGCTTCCTCCGACAAGCAGCACAGCTGCCCCACCGACCAAGACCAACATCAGGGTTGTCACTCTTTTGGTCATTCCTCAGCTTCCTTCCGGCCACCGTCACCATACTGAAGGGTGACTATGCCCCTACTGGCAAGTGCCACCGGCTCACCGTTCAGGACGACTTCCACACCGCCGGCATTGCCCATTCTTACCCACAGACCATGCTCAGCCTCCCACCTGGCCCGCTCCCCTGCTTCCAGGTTCCGGTAAACGAGGCGCTCCCCATCGGCATGCACTTCAAACCAGCATTTCTCCTCGACCGCTACCTCCAGCACAAAGGAGATCCGGGGCAATTCCTCCTCAAGGGGTTCCTCCGGCAATTCGGGCTCCTCTGCTGGCACCGGGGGGGCCGGTTCGACTATCGGGTCTTCCTCGGGAATCTCCACCGGACTGAAGGAAAAAGACTCCTCTACCGTCACTTCCGGCAAAGGGGGCAGCTCTATCTCCACCGCAGGGGTCGGCTCCTCTGGGATCGGTTCCTCTAAGGCAGGTTCAGACCGGGGGCCAAAGAGGTAGACTAGACCACCGACTAGGAGCAACACGAAGAGTACTGACTTGAAGGATGGACGAGCAGTCCGACGGGGGGCGCGCCGGGGCGTTTCTTCTTCGATTTCATCCTCCAACTGGCTTTTCAACCCTTGGTAACGGGCTACCACATCCCAGCCGTTCAGACCGATGGCTTCGGCATAACTCCGCAGAAAACCCTTGATGTACACTTCCGCCGCAATATGCTGGAATTCACCGCTTTCAATAGCCTCTAGATACCGCATTCGGATCTTGGTCTGTTCCTGGACATCCCTTAGGGAGTAGCCTCTCCTTAGCCGTTCATTACGTAGATACTCCCCCAACTCCCGCACATAACTCCCCCCTTTGGCCTAACCCACGGTCTCCTTCTCCTCTGTCAACAGTTCTTCAGCCTCCTCCTGGCTGATAAGGACTTCCCGGGGTTTGCTGCCTTGATAACCCCCCACAACTCCCCGCAGCTCCATCATATCCACCAGCCGCGCCGCCCTGGTATAGCCGATCCGGAAACGACGCTGCAGCATAGAAACCGAAGCCTGCCCAATCTCCACCACCAACCGCACCGCATCGGGAAACAGCTCATCATCCATGACCGCCAGGCTGTGCACTGCCTTGTCCTCCTCCAGGACATCGGGAATGTACTCTGGTTCAGCCCGTTCTTTCCACCACTCGATCAGTTTCTCCACATCTTTATCGGAAATAAACGCTCCTTGAACCCGCAGGGGCTTGCTCATTCCCACCGGATAGAAGAGCATATCCCCTTTGCCAAGGAGACGTTCCGCCCCACCCATATCGAGGATGGTACGCGAGTCTACCTGGGAAGACACGGCAAAGGCAATTCGAGAGGGAATATTGGCCTTGATGAGACCGGTGATTACATCCACCGAAGGGCGCTGGGTGGCGATAATCAGGTAAATCCCAGCCGCCCTGGCCATTTGGGCCAAACGGCAAACAGCCTCCTCCACCTCCCCCGCGGCAACAAGCATCAAATCCGCCAGCTCATCGATGATGACCACCATCAACGGTAAAGGCTCCTCATCGGCCTGCTGGTTGTAGGACTCGATGTTGCGCACCCCCGCCGCGGCAAAGAGCTTGTAGCGCTTCTCCATTTCGCCCACCATCCAGCGCAGAGCTGTGGCCGCCTTTTTCGGGTCCGTCACCACCGGACAGAAAAGATGGGGAATGCCCTCATAGATAGCCAGCTCAACCCGCTTGGGGTCAATCATGAGGAGCTTGACTTCTTCGGGACCGGCCTTGAACAACAGGCTGGCAATGATGCTGTTTAGGCAGACGCTCTTGCCCGAGCCCGTCGCGCCGGCAATCAGCAGGTGGGGCAGCTTCTCCAAACTGGTCACGACCGCATTCCCTGCGATGTCCTTCCCCAGGGCGATGGTCACTTTCGATGGGCTATCGATAAAAGCCGATGAGTTCAAAACCTCTTTAAGATAGACGGGGCTCCGCTCCTTGTTGGGCACCTCGATGCCCACCACCGACTTCCCGGGGACGGGAGCTTCAATTCGCACCCCAACGGCGGCTAGGGACAGGGCAATATCATCGGCCAGACTGACGATGCGGCTCACCTTGATGCCCGGCGGAGGCTCAACCTCATAACGGGTAATCACTGGACCCTGACAAACCTGCACCACCTTCGCGGATACGCCAAAGCTCTCTAGAGTACTTTCCACTAAGTCTCGCTGGTCCACATTCCTCTGTCCCCGACGGGCCTTTCGCCGCCCCCCATCTCCGTCTAAAAGCTCAAGGGACGGAAAGGGACCCCCCGTCCGAGCGACGGGCTTAGGTTCTTCCTTTCGGGGAGCCGTTCGGGGCGCGTC
>JAAZLZ010000318.1 GCA_012799075.1 Bacillota bacterium | reverse complement strand
GGCTCATCGATGGTCTCGAGGATAGCTGCTACAAGCTCCCTGCTGACTGGGTTGCTTTCCTTGATCGCCAAGACATTAGGGCGCACCCCTTTGGAGAATATCTGTGGATCCTTTGCTCTAGCCTTCATCATTAGCGCAAAGGCGGCTAGTTGAGAAGCCCGTTCATCGATGTCTAACCCGTACAGGTTCTGTTCGAGTATCATTCGGGGGACCTCGGCCATGGGATAACCGGCTTCCAGATACATCTCATACAACAAATCGAAGGCATATACCAAAATATGGCCTGAACCGCAAGCTGGATCCATGACTGTGACTTGGGCTGGATCAATGTTCTTGCGAATCAACGAGTCCAGTTCAGCGCGGACTTGGGGATCCTGCTCGGCTTCGTCGATGTAATACTCCATCAGGAGGCGAAGTTCCGATTCGGGCCTGCTTTCTAGCCACAGCCTCCCGAGGGAATTATCGACCATATATCTCACGATCCAGTTGGGCGTAAATAGTTGTGTGGCCGGGGGGATGTCGTGCTTGGAGGCCTTCTTGCGCTTCTTGAAGCTGGCGTAAACCTCATCCTTGCGCTCAGATATATAGTATTGGTACAGCCAACCTACTATCTCAACCTGTTCCCGCCAGTCTTCCTCTGGGATTTCAGCAACTAGGCGACGAACAATCGAACCTTCAGCCAAGATATTCCGGGGGAACAAGAGCCCAATCCACCCTTCAATTTCCTCAAACAGAAATGGGAGGATGAATGCAAGTTCAGTACATTGAGTCATTAACAGATATCGATAAAGGCCCTCATCGTCCCCAGCCATTCGGTTCTCCCGGACGAAACGCTCATCAACGGGAAGGGCCGAGGTGGCATGCTTCATTATGTCTGGCCTTACGCTAGGGTCGTTGGGATCTGCGTTTGCTGCCGACAGGACTCTTACTCCGGTAGGCAGATAACCATTCACCTCCATGAACCGGAGGGCCACAAATCGGTTGAACCAGGTATAGGCAACCTGCTCTACCACTCGGTCATAGCCGTTAGTTTGCAGCATCTTTACAAGCTCTTGCCATTGATTAGCCTGCTCCTCATTTAACAGTCTGCCATTGAGGGTGACTTGGTCGACGTTGGGAATGGATCCGGACTTGATGGACTTTGGGGATAGCTTCAGCTCATGCAGGCGCTGCCTTACATTTTCCATCAGTTGGGTCCTAGCGCTTGAAGCAAACTTTTCTATGGCTGCTGTATTCAAAGTATCCCTCCTGGCATCACTTGAGTGTGATGATATTGCCCTGCACGACCTGAATCTGCAGCTGGGATGACAGATTCTCAATGAACTCGTTTACTTGCTCCGTGTTTTCGAGGGCATCTTTGGGGGCGATTTTTTCCATTACAGCGGATAGCTTGACGCGCCTTTGAGGGCGCGGGGGTATAGTTGCATCATCGGTCTCTGGTGGAAAAGCCTTAGTCATTGCCTCTATCTGTGCGAAAGCGGATTGGAGCATTTCCTGGCTTGTCACTCGCAGCGCCTTGATATCATTCAGCCTTGTTAAGCTGATTGCGCGTCGCTTTAGGTTGTCAAACCCGTCAACTATGTCAGCCGTGTGATTAGGTATAGCGGCATCGAGTGCCTGCTTCACTTTTAGTATGTGGTTTTCGATCACTTCAATGGCCTTTCGTCTCTCTACGTCGCAGATCCGCTTGTAATCACCGAGAAGTGTTTCTCGAAGGCTGGGAATTCGATGAATCATATCGTAGGGGGCCTCCGAATCCACGATCAATTGGAGTTCGTCCATGGCTGTCTTCGCTTCGTCCATTAGAGAATCCAATGGCACTTCCCGCAGTACATTAAGGGCATCAATACCTGTCCGAAAGTGATTGTATTGGGGGGTTGAGAAGAAGTTTCGCACCGGAGCTGCTTCTTGATGACTTTGCTGGATCAGGCTCAGGTTGCTTGCTAAGAAATCTTTTAGTCCAGCGGGATCATCGATTATGCGCAGCATCCGGTTAAGGATGTTCTCCCATGATTTTATCGCTTGTTCGCCGGGGTAGTGTGGAGATGATCGATAATGCGAAGTTAGGGATTCAAGTTCTTGCAGCTCGGATTGAAGGATCTCCCTGAATGTGGCTGCCAGTTCATCTTGGTTCTCACCCTTAAGGTGAGCTTTGTTGAACACTTGCTGGGCCGTCTCGCGGATCAGCCTCATTAACTCCTCATCATCGGGACTTCGATGCCGGACGATGACCTTGTCTATCTCCGAATGCTTGGTAAGCATGTCGACAATGCGTGGATCGCCCCGCTCTATCCTTGCGGCACCGTAGATCAGTTCGATTCTATTTTCCCAGTGCAAATAGATGATTACTGCAGCCAGGTCATATAACAACCAACCAAAGGGCTTCTTAGTGTACTTGTCCACCAGCGTTTTCATTGTCTCCCGGGTATGAAGCCTGACGGCATCTGTCAGATGCTGCAGCACTTCGTCCCTGGCTGATCTATTGGAGTCCATACCCTCAATTTCACCGGGGGGATTGTCAACTAGAGATTTCAGCTCCCTCGGATCATCATAATGCTTGTTGATGTCGTTGATTCTGGTGTAGACTGCTGGCACCACGCTTTTCAGTGCCTCAGCGATGATCTCCTGGGGCTGTTTGTTATTGCGGCCGGAAATGTTTACACGGGAGCCATTGACATAGAATTCCGCGCTGTTGATGCATCTTTTCACTGATCGCAAGAATGCCTCACGGTATTTCTCACGTTGAGATTCTCGGCTTTCAAGTATGCGGAGTATATTTGAAGGAACGTTAATCCGGGGCTTTTGCTTCAGGAACACATCAAGCTTCAAATACATGTCTGCCTGCTCCTCAAGTTCCGGATCGTTGGGGAACAACATATACACTCGATCGGGCTCGAGACCGGAGTTAAAGATGAAATTTCGAATGGACTCGTGTGAATAGTCAAATTGAAACGGGGTTCCAATATTGATCCCAATATCAGCCTTGGTTGACCCAAAATCTACTTCATCGATCTGTTGGAAGAAATCAAAGTTGTAGACCTTGTCGTATCGTACTTTCTTGGTTTCGTAGATAGATCCAAAGATGGCATCGTGGAATAGTCGGGCTGCTTGAGAAGGATCATAGGTAGTCCGTTTGATCTCTCTATCGATGTCCTGCTCGTCATCGGTCAGGAAGATGAAAACGTCGGCATCCTTCTGAACCAGGCTTTGTCTGACCAGCCGGTCAAGGGATTCGTTGATCCTTTGCCGCAAAGCTTTCTTGTCCTCGTCAATGGAAGAGACCATCAGTATAGCTAGGTTGTCCAACGTTGCGGGCATCACATCGGCAGTCCACTTCAAGGTAAAAAGAACCTTGAGCACTTCACTGTCATTAGGCTTTAAGTCTGGATTTCGCTTGGCCCCTGCAACTACTTCGCGGACAGATGGCTCAAGAAACTCTTCCATGGAGTCATAGAACGTGGAAAAGGGGATCAGCACTCCTTCCTCGGCATTGCCTACGGTCAGTGTGGCATCTTGTATGGTAGCCAGCATTGACCGGGCGCCTTTGGCCAAATGCTTGCCTGCCGCTCCCTGTCTACGGACCTTTTCGAAGACGTTCTGCAAGAGGTCAAATTGATAGGGGACAAAGGGATAGGTATCAACGAACTCTTTGTCTGAGTCGTAGAGCCGCTGGCCCGGTGTATTGGCAGAGAAAGTGAACAGATTGCGACATATAGCTTCTTTCTGTAGATACAGCATCCTGAGGGTCTCTGCTGCAGTGTTGGTCTTGCTAAGCAAGCGGCGCTTAATCACTTCATCCACGTTAGCGGATGATAATGATAATCTAGTATCGAATCGCCCTAGTATCTTGGAGAAGTCCTCATGAACGATCTCATCGGCAACCTCCTCGATGGCCTGCTGGCTGGTGGCAACGATCCATGCTCTGCCGCGGCACTCCGTTCCTAGACACTCGGTGACACTCTGTAAATTCAACATGTCGGTAGTATTTGATGCTATGAACTGTCCCATCTCGTCGACAAGGAATACCATTTTGTGAGTGGGCCCCCGCATATCTAGGTATTCCTGGACCATACGTGCAAAGGTCTCGGGGCTCATCTCATACGAATCCCGCAGGTTGGGCAGGAATTCCCACTTGCGGGATTCTTCCACTAGGCCTATCTGGACAAGGGCATTGACGATGTTTTCTTCTTCAAATATGCCGCCCAGCTCTCGTCGTTCTACCCACGGGGAGCCGGCTACAGTCTCAAAAGCCTCGCAAAACTCTTCGTACTTATCCATCCGAAGCAGCGTCCACTCCATGTAGCCAAGCCACATGGGACTTGAGCAGAACCCCAGCTGTTCGTAAAAGGCCCTGGTGAATACACTTACCACCGTATCTCGCGCGGCTGATGAAGATGAATCAGCCTTGGCATCCAGATTGAAGAGAATCACATCTTTCGGGATTGCTGCTGCCCTCCGGATTTCGGCAACCATGAAGCTGTCTTCCAGCTCTTCTTCCAGGTAGTCCACTGGTCGACGGCCATATACATCCATGTTATCCAACAGATAAGACAGGATCTTCAATAGATGTGATTTTCCGGTTCCAAAGAAGCCGGAAATCCAAACCCCCATCTTATCCCAAGGCCCATTAATGCTCCGGTTAAACACCTGAAAGAATGTGGATATATACCGGCGGATCTCACTCGTAACCACGTACTCCTCCAACTCGTGGCGCACTACCTCCGGATCCCGCTCGCCGGCCTTGATCACTCCCTGAATGTTCCGGTCGATCGGTTGCACAAACATGTCTTTAATCTTCATAGCGCAAACCTCCGCTTACCTGTTAGGCACCATCTGAAAAGCACGGTAG
>JAAZLZ010000027.1 GCA_012799075.1 Bacillota bacterium | reverse complement strand
CTTTAAGGTATCCTTGAATCCAGTCTTTAACATCATCCGTTATGATTGGTTTGACCCGCTCCCTCGGCTTCGGTATCGGTAGTTCATCTCCTTCGCAGTATTTCCGCACAGTATTGCGAGAGATCCCCAGTTCCCGGGCGATCGCCCTTTGGGAAAAACCTTGAGCCGTACGAAGATATCTGATACGCTGATATTGGTCCACTTCAATCACAGTCCTTTCCTCCTGCTCCCTTATTCGGTATTTCCTACCAATAGGATAGCAGGATATGTGGTTGAAGTGGCTCACTTTTACGCTACAACTGGGACCGAGAATGGCTCACTTTTAATATACAAAACATAGCTAGAGTTCTGCCAATCCAACTAGAAGGTGATCTGCAACTGTCATACATGAAAAAGGTGCTTGAAAGCGAAGCATCCGCCTCCAAGCACCTCAATTCGAGCCTGCGTCAACCGCCCTTGATGATCGACATCATGTGTCTAGCCTCTTTGGCCGTAGGGGCTACCAGGCACAGGAACAAGCCCCGCGATGGCAGTTCTCTCAAGACCAGTCGGATATCATCATCACTGAGGGCTCCCCAAAGAATCAATGGCTTCCTCATCAAGATCTTGTTCAGATGGGGCAACATTTCTTCCATGGAAGGTCCACCCACATCTAGGTTAACCTGAATAGCCGTCAGTCCATCGATGTTGAGCAAGTCATCCAGGATGAAAAACGACGCTGGATGCAGGTGGATTGCCGAGTAGGGGTAAGCGTTGCTTAAAACGGTGTCCGGCTCTAGGAGAAAATCCCGATACAATGTCGGCGAGAAGAGCGCAGACAAGTCTTCTTGAAACCATATGCACTGACCCGGGGTCCAGGCATGGTAAAATCCCATGGAGGTACCCCCATGAAATTCGGGGATGATCTTCTTTTGCGTCCGAATCACCTTGATAAAGGCACTTGTTGCGATCTCCAATAGACTCTTGACCTGGGCGGGACTGTCGTAAAGATCAATGACAAACTGGGATTGACCCCGCAGTGTCCCCGCCATATCCGATGGTCCCCGCAAAATAGGCTGTCCTACGGGATAACGCCCATTGGAATGTTCAACCAACACCTCGATAAACTCAATGTATTTCCTAAACCAGGGATTGTCTTCGAAGCGGGCCACCTTGTCTAGGTCGTCCCAATCCTTCAGGGAAGACTTGACCCAAAAGCTCTCCTTAGCACCATAAATCTTACAGCCCAGCATGCCCTCCATCCACGGCAGTGCCGCAAAAGGTTCGGCCACCCAAAAAGCATCCTGACCCGTTTCCAGGCTCTCTTGATACTGCCTTTCATAATCGGGCAGAAAATCCTTTGGATCGATCATCTCTGGAAGGATCTCCATGTTGTGCTCCAATAACGGACGGGCTGCTTCAAATCGCTGGGCAAAGAAGTAGCTGCCCAAAGAAAAACTGACGACCGGCCTATCCGTCTCTTCCATATTCCAAAATCGACGATGTCTATCAAGTCTCATCTGCAAATTTTCCATTGCATCTCCCTCCATGTTGCACATGTCATGGCATGACCCAGTTGGGTATGGCCATCACCAAACTGGGAATATAAGTGATCAAGAGCAAGGTGATTACTAGGGGGATGATAAAAGGCATCGTGTCCTTGACTAAATCTTCAACCTTAAGTCCCGTTATGCCGCTCAGTACAAACAGGGACATGCCGAAGGGCGGAGTGATGAAGCCAATCATCAGATTAACGATCATGACTACACCAAAGTGGACCAAATCGATGCCCAGGTTCTGCAGGAGGGGGATAAGGACCGGCACCGTCAGAATCACAATGGCTCCTAGTTCCATTACGCACCCCAACAGCAACAGTAAAACGTTTAGCAATAGTAAGACAACATAGGGGTTTGTCGTCAGCGAAAGAACAAAATCCGCCATTGTCTGGCCAGCCCTGCTCCTAACCAGAATCCAGCCAGCAGCAGAAGCAGAAGACAATATGAAGGTAACAACGGCAGTACTGGAAATAGTGTCGAGCAACATGCCGGGTATGTCTTTCATCTTTAGTTCCCGATAGACAAAGGCCGATAGGACGAAGGCGTAACCGACAGTCACCGCAGCGGCCTCCGTCGCCGTAAACACACCCGTCAACATGCCCCCTATGATGATAATCGGACTCAACAGGGCCGGCATTGTATCTAGGAAGATGGAAAGCAATTGTCGCAATCGAACCCGTTCCTCTTTGGGATAACCCCTCTTGAGGGCGATGACGTAAACGAGAAGCATCATCGATATTCCCATCATCAAACCCGGGATGATGCCGCCAAGGAACAGCTTTCCAACCGACACCTCCGCAATGGAAGCATACAACAGCATAGGAATACTGGGGGGAATAATGGGACCAATCACCGATGATGCCGCGGTAACCGCGGCGGAAAAGCGTTCATCGTAACCATGGGAGGTCATCGCCTCCATTTCCACAAGGCCCAAACCTGCTGAATCAGCCACGGCCGAACCGGACATACCGGCAAAGATGATGCTAGCCACAATATTGGCATGGGCAAGACCCCCAGGTATGTGGCCAACCAAGGCCTGGGCAAAATTGAAGATTCGGCGGGTCACTCCTCCCACGTTCATCAGTTGCCCGGCAAGGACAAACAAGGGAATCGCCAATAAGGTGTACGAGTCAATGCCAGTCAGCATCTTCTGTACGGCGGCCACGGGTGGATATGGACTAAAAACCAAGGCAAGAGTGCTTGAAATGCCAAGGGCAATGGCAATTGGCATACCAATGAGTGCAAGGAAGATAAACGCAACAACTAGTATGGCTAGCAATTCCTTTCATGCCTCCCTTCTTGACTACATCCATCAGGCAGCTTCATGACCCTCCCCACTCTGAACCGCCAGCTTTGCAACGTCGTTACTCACAAGCTCCACAACGTAAAAGAGCATGATCAAGGCACTTAAAGGTAAAGCTGCATACATCCAGCCCTGTGAGATTCCCAAAGTCGGAAACTTGGTGGTTCTGGCAAGTTTGTAGATCGTAAAACCTTCCTTCAACAAGAAAGCAAAAAAAGCAATTGACAAGATATCGCAGAGGAGGCTCATTAAGATCTGGGAACGCAAGCGGAGTCGGCCGATGATTATCTCAAACCTAATGTGTCCTCTCTCCCGCAGTGCCATGGCTGCTCCCATGAAACACATCCAAATGAAGGCTATCCGATTGACTTCCAAAGACCAGGCAAAGGACAGCCTCAAGATGTAGCGAAACACGACCTCTATGAGAAAAACCACAACGATGGTGATGAGGCAGACGCTGCATAGGTACTTCAAGATCCGGTTGATTGCATCATTTAGTCCCCGAAACATTTGCTTTCCCTCCCCCAAGGTGAGGTCGCGGCGGAGCGCCGCCGCGACCTCACGGAGCTATTCCTAGTCCTCTAGCCCTCGGATAGCTTCAATGACCTCAGGATCATACCACGGCTCCTTAGCGAACTCGTCGTAGAGATCCGCAACCTTGCTTCTGAAGCTCTCAATGTCAGGAGAACGGTTGATCTCTAGACCCTCCTTCTCCATTTGCTCAATAGCCCATTCGTCCTTAGATGCCAGCTCCTCAAACGTCCACTCTGAGATTTCCCTGGCCGCCTCTAGCATTACGTCCTGCACATCCTTAGGCAGGCTATTCCACTTATTGAGGTTCATGGTCAGGGCTCCGCCCATCCAAATATAGTTGATTATGCTGTAGTACTTCTGGGTTTCATAGGTCTTATTGCTGTAGGTATGTTCTGGCGCATTGTCCTGAGCATCAAGCACACCCGTCTTCAGTGCCATATAAACATCGGGCCAAGCCATGGCTACCGGAGCGGCACCAAACTTGTCCCATACTTTTACATACGTGTCGATTTCGGGCACCCGGATCTTGATGCCTTTAACATCGTCAACGTGATTGATAGGTCTTTTGGAGTTGCTAATATTCCTGAACCCAATGTCGTAGATGGTGAGACACTTCACCCCGTACTGCTCAAAGCCGTCCATAAACTTACGCCCCGCATCGCTGTAGAGAAACCTTTGCACATGGGCTCTGTCCTTGAACAAGAAGGGAAGCTCCAACAGCATGGCCTCAGGATAGAAATGGGAATGAAGACCCACCCCGGCCATGCGCATATCAACGGTTCCAAGCCGCATAGCTTCGATGGTCTCCACATCCCCGCCCAGTTCACCACTATGGTAGCAGTCAAATTTCACCTTGCCATTCGTTCGTTCTTCCACCATCTCAGCCAACTGAAACATCGCCTGAGCGCTGACCGATGATTTGCTTAATATAACATAGACACTTATGGGGATCGGTTTCGCAACAGCAAAACTGCCAACAGCAATCATAGAAACCAGCAACACAGCCAAGGTTACAATAATGCTCCGTTTTCGCATCAAGAACTCGCCCCTTTTCTTATTAGTTTTCGGACTTCTTGTCAAGTGCCACATCTCCGAAGAATTGTCCAGCTATCCCTCCCTTTAGGAAGAAATCGCCAAAGCCAAGTCGCGTCCCGCTCTAATGTGGCTGCGCATCGCGTCCTCGGCACTAGCAACATCCCTATTCTTAAGAGCCTCGATTATGGCTAAATGCTCTCGGGTACTGGCACGAAAGCGAGTCGGTATCCGAGTTGTCACGGCCATGATCCTTTCATTGTGATTGAAGATGTCCCCCAGAAATTGGATGAGCAGTTGATTCTGCGATTGGTGAGCGATGAATTCATGGAAGCGCCTGTCAACTGCAATTTGGGTTTCCAAGGGTATTCTTTCTTGTTTTGTCTGGCGAGCCTGAACATCCCAAAATGTCTCTTGAAACTCGTTTATTGACTCTTCCGGGAGGCGTTCGATGGCCAGCCTTATCGCCAAACACTCCAGCGCCTCCCGAACCTCAAATAGTTCGCGGACATCTTCGACGTGGATTTCACTGACAAAAACTCCTCGTCCGGCAACCCGGCGTACTAGTTTCTCTTTGCGAAGTCTTTCGAGGGCTTCCCGAATGGGAGTGCGGCTCATGCCGATTTCGTCGGCCAATGCGACTTCGGCAAGAAAATGACCCGGGGCATACTCCCCAGTAAGGATTTTCTTCCTAATTTCTGCGTAAGCTACATCCCTTAAGGGAATTGGCCGCATGTCACCCATCCTTTTGCATTGCTGGAGAATTCACCCTGTATACATTCAGTATACACAATGCGTATCACTATGTAAAGGGCCTGCATCCATGGTCAATACTAGCATCTCTCCTGTGGCATAGGACTGCAACAAGTATCTTGCTAGCTTCATGCTTTGCGGCCGTATAAAGCCATCGAGCAAAATAACACGAGGCGAGCAGCCTCGCGTCATCCCTATTGTGCCAGTCTCAAGCGAGCAAGATGGATTAGAGACCGAAAGGAGACTCTGAAAAGAAGAAATGACCCTTTCAACCAAACGACGAAAGCAGTCCACCCGGCTCTCAAGATTAGAATCGTTTTTCACTTATCAAGAAACGCTGTGTGCTTTTGATATTTAATAGCACGTCTTCCGACCCCACCGTTGCCAGGGACACCCTCGCCTTCCCGCTAGTTAGGCGATAGGGTTTCTGCAGACCATCGGCTCAGCAAACATGCTGGGCATACAAAAGAGCGCCCCTAAGGGCGCTCAGTACACTTCTCGTCAGTCCAACAATCCCACCTGTCTTAGACACTCTCGAATTGCATTACGCTGTTCATTCGT
>JAAZLZ010000317.1 GCA_012799075.1 Bacillota bacterium | reverse complement strand
TTCCAGTCCAATGCCCCGCTCGACTTGCATGTATTAGGCACGCCGCCAGCGTTCATCCTGAGCCAGGATCAAACTCTCCAACAAAACCTTAAACTCATCGATGCGCTGTTTGGTTTTCAAGGTGCAAATACCGGCCCCGCCGGCAAAGGTTATCCTAACATGTACCGAGCAGTCTTGTCAATCCGCTTCGTCGATTAATGCTTGGTACTTTGTGTCATTTACTGCTCGGCGACAGGACCTATCCTACCATACCCTCATCATCCAGTCAAGGGGTCAACGCGATTTCTACCTTGCGGCACAATTCCGCCAATCATCCCTATCCTTTGAGGCGCGGGTGAGCCGCCAGCAGAGAATGCCCCCTCCGATGACAAGGAGCAAATCCCCAAGGCTGAGCACATTGGGGAACGGAAAGGGAGGAGGCAGGTAGAAAATATCCCCCAAAAACCAAAGGCGCGTCCCCTCAGACATGGCGATCCCGTTATGCAGCATGCCGCCCCCCTGCAAGTAATCGGCCACTCCCTCAAGACCTGCACCTCGCAAAGCATCTAAGGACATGGGCATGTAGCCGCCATTGCAGGCGATCACGAGGAAATTAGCCGTCAACCCCAACATCATGACCTTTATGCCGGGCAGGTGGAGATTGAAGAAGACCGCGGCCAAAAGAAGCACATAGGTCCCCATATGACCGATCGCTGCTCGGTCTCCGCCCCATCGAAACAGGGCAATCTGAAGCAGGAGGGGCAGAAAAAAAAGAGCACTCCCCCGGATCTTAGCCTGTGCGAGCCCCTTGAGGGAGCCCCCTGTCAATAGCGATGCAGCTAGAACTGCACCAACAAGGAATGGAATAAACACACACGTCCTCCTAACCGGTTTCATCTTGTCGAGCCAGCCGCAGTTTTCCGGAAGGCTCCAGGGATCTTTCCTCGGCTTCCCAAACCTGATAAAAGGCCTCCACCACTTGGGGGTCAAACTGGGTGCCCGCTCCTTCCCACAGCCGCTCTAGGGCTTCCCTGGGGCTGCAGGCCCGCCGGTATGGTCTGTCGGTGGTCATCGCATCATATGCATCGGCCACCGCGATGATCCGGGCGCCCAGGGGGATCTCCTCAGCTTGGAGCCCATCAGGATATCCCTGGCCGTCATAGCGTTCATGGTGATGACGAATCAAAGGCACTCCCTCCCGGTAAAGGCTCAAGTCTTTGAGCATGTCCACCGCGATCAGAGGGTGACGCTTCACCACTTCCCACTCTTCCGGCGTCAAAGGTCCCGGCTTAGCCAGGATGTCGTTATCCCAGGACACCTTGCCTAGATCATGAATCCGAGCTGCGGATACAGCCAGGCCCGTATCCTCCGCCTGCAAACCCATGGCTTCCCCTATCCCCTGCGTCCACTGAGCAACCCGTTGGGAGTGCCGATATGTATAACTATCCCGCATATCAATGCTGTCTGCTAAGGCCTCCAGGACCTTCCGGGTTTCCACTTGCAGATTGCTGAAGGTCCTAAACGCATAATGGATGATCAGCAGGGGCAGAAACAACAAGCTAATGGCCCAGGTCTCCCTCTGGTAAATGAACGCGGCCATGGCTCCCAAAGGATACAAAGCGATGTCATGGACCACAACCGTCTTGTTGGTCATCTGCCAAATCTCGATCAGGGACCTTCCCAAGGAAAGGGAGACGGCGCCTAGAGTGAAAAACACATTCAAGCCCATGAAAACCATCGCCGCGGCCGCCAGTCCCGGCCAATCTTTCGCTAGAAGAAAAGGACCCGGAGCGGCAAACAGCTCGTAGGCCCGCCCGGCAACAGCCGTACAAATGATGTATTGACTTACGTTGAAAACAGTCTTCATAAACGACTTGCCCCGCAGTATCTCCCCGGTGCAAACCGCTAAAGCAGCCATCAGGACGGCGGTATTCGTCCCGAAGACGATGATTGCCGCAAAATAAAAGGCTGTCGACACCGCAACCGCCTGACCTTCTTGGTCGCCCAAATTCCGAAGGGGCATCGTCACAGGCCATTTCTCGGCGACGGACGTAAAGAACCAGAAAAACAGAAAGCTAGGGGTCAAAACCCCGGGCAGGGCGGGCAGCGCGTTCACGAGGAAAGGCAGCGCCACCAAAGACGTCAATGACACATACAAAGTCAACAGCCGAGTCGATGCATCGGACACGAATCCTGACCTCCCAGCCGATCATTTTGTGCACTTGACGGCATCAACCTCCAAAAAACGATGCTCGCGGAGGGAAGGCCCGCAGGAGCGTTTCCTGAGACCTTTCGGGCTTGGCCCAAAAGCCAGATCGATTCCTGCGGGCGCTGGTTTGCTGTGGCGGCTCACCTCAAGTGATCGGGCTGGCACCCCGTCCTAATTCCATTTCCAACCGGCTCCTGAAGCAATCACGAAAGAAGCAATGGCCGTAAGATAATACATGATGCGCCATTTCATTTGGTTTCACCTCCCTGTAAGAACATAAGCCGTTCTAGACAAAGGTACATTCTATTTCCCAGAGCGGCTTTTTGTATTGTAAGTAATTTATTCTCCATTCGGAAATAAATTCCTTCTAGCTCGGGTCATGTAGGAAAATATATCTGTGATTTCTACCTCAAGTCTTTCGTCTAACTTGCCGATGATCTTGTTAGATGCGGTCGGCTGTGGCGGCTGACGTG
>JAAZLZ010000316.1 GCA_012799075.1 Bacillota bacterium | reverse complement strand
TCCGACTACGCAGCCGCAGGTAAGCAGGCTTTGAGCCACATTCGGTCTCTCATACACTTGGAACCCTTCATTCAGCCTGTCGTCAGACCAGATGTTCTGTGCGAGCAATGATGTCATCCTGAAGAGTCCGATCGATGGCGGTAAAATACACACTGAAACCTGCGACTCGGACCACCAAATGTCCGTACTTTTCTGGATGCTCCTGCGCATCCCGCAGGGTCTTGGTGCTAACCACGTTGAATTGAATGTGCTGACCGCCCAGGTCAAAATACGTGCGAACCAAATCAGAGATGATGGCTTCCCCCTTGGCTCCTGATACAGCCCCAGGACTCACTTTTACATTAAGGAGGGTGCCGCCGCCGCACCTTAACTGATCAATACTGGCTGCAGATTTGATCAAAGCTGTTGGCCCCCGCCGGTCCCGGCCTTGGGCTGCCGAAAGACCGCCATCAGCCAAGAGCATTTGGGCCCGTCGGCCGTCAGGACTTGCTCCTACACTACCGACAAAAAGGGCATGGGCGGATATGCTCTGAAATCCGGCACAAAACCGGCCACCACGGCTATTTTCTTTGCCAATCAGTGAATCAACAAAGATGTCTGCCACAATCCGGGCCAGGGAATCTACGGCTGCAATATCATTTCCATACTTGGGCACTTGATTGAGCAGATATTGACGCAACTGCTCTTCCTGGAAATCATCCTGTAAAGCTTGGGCCAATCGGTTCATGCTGACGGTCCCCGATTCTAACGCCGTCTTAACCACCATTAAGGCATCGGCAACATTCGCCAGTCCTACCGCATTGATCCCTGTGTAATTGTATCGTGCGCCACCCTTTTCCACAGCACGACCCTTAATTAGGCAATCATCCACGAACAAGGAGACAAAAGATCCAGGAGCAAAGGAACCGTGGACTTTCTCCAATAAATTGTCAGCGGCCGTTTGCAGGGAGAGAAAATATTCCACCTGTTGCCGGTAGGCGTCAAGAACCTGCTCAAAAGATGTAAAAGCCACAAGATTGCCCGTGGGTAGACCTACTTGTTTCCCGGTAACAGAATCTCGACCATCAGTCAAGGCAAGCTCCAAACATTTGGCCAGGTTTAAGAATCCACCATTATAGAAGCCTTGGGTCGTGCCCTGCACTTGGGGCTCCACACAACCTACCTGGGCGTAGTCATATACCTCATCTTCTTGACAACCCAAGTTCCTCAAAACCCCAAAAAGTGCTTCATCATTGAAATATGCGGGCATACCGATCCCAGCCTGAACTAGACGGGCTGCGGCGCTTAAGAACTCCCGGGAAGAATCATCATGGATACGCACCGACATGGACGGCTGGGGCAAACGCAGATCCCGCGTCACCTTTAGACATAATAGGGATAAGGGATTGGACTGATCACCGTGGGGGCCACAGCCCCCCACAATCAGGTTTTGAAACATGGGATAACCGCCAAAGGCCAAAGACCCGGCCCTGTCCCGCACCTTGTTGATTTCATTGAATTTGATCCACAGGCATTCCAGGAGCTCCCGTTCCCTGGAGGTATTCTCGAAATAGGGATACATATACTGGTCAAACCGTCCTGGGGAGATAGAATGACCGTTAGATTCCAGCTGAATCACCAGGTGAATGAACCAGAAAGACTGGAGGGCCTCATGAAAGGTCACAGCCGGCTCAGCTGGAACCCGGCCGCAGACCCGGGCAATTTCAAACAACTCTTTCCGACGCTGACCCCCATTCTCCTGAGCCAAACTCAATGCTAGCTGACTGTAACGCTGAGCAAAATCAATGACGCTTTGGCAGACTATGAGGCCTGCTTGGTAGAAATCATGTTCCTCAGAGCCACTGGGGCAGGACCCGGATCGTTCTTTGAGTTCCAGCATTATGTTCCGCAGCCCTCGGCGTAAGACCCGATCGTAATCAACGGCAATATGGCCGATGCCCGAAGATAGACCGGTGAGAATGAAGACTAGGTGGTCAAGGGATTCCTTTGTTTTGGGATCCATGGCCGCTAGGGCCCTATCTTTCACGGTTTTCCCCTTCCACCAGGGCAAAACTGATTCTAATGCATCTTTAGTCTCACGACTGACTTGAAACCGATCCGTCTTCCGAGCGGACAACGCAGGCAGTTCATCCAAGAGCCAATCAACGGAGAACTCGGGGAATATCGGTGCCGAACGAGCCCGGGTAGCCTGGTTGCCCACAATCAACTCCTGTTCACCAATCCAAAGGGACATGTTTCTGAGGAGATGCTCTAAGGCACGGGCCCGCCGGATAATCTCTGGTTGTCCTGCCGTTTGCTGATAACTTTCCGTGACTAACACAGCCCTTTCGGAGCAGATCGCCGGCTGACAGCCAAGCAACTGTGCGCGCAAAAAAGCCCCCCGGGGGGTGATTCCCTCCCTTGTTTTGTCCATAGCGATCCCCCCATTTGGATGTGGGGCAGGTGCTCACCTGCCCCATATCGGCAGTTACCGTCCCAAATCCCGGATTTGGGCAATTAGATTGTTGCCAATGATTGGATCATATTCTACGTAGATAGCTTCGACAGCAGACTGAAACGGCTTAATGTCGGCGATAGTATTGACCTTAACACCTTTATCCTTAATCTGTTTTAGACTATCATCCCACGCTCTTTCCACGTAGTCTAGCTGATATTCAGCAGCACGACGGCCAGCCCGACGAATACCCTCTTGAATCTCTGGACCGAAGCCTTCGAGGCGAGCTTTGTTCATTAAGAAAACCTGTGGACAATAGGTGTGGTTTGTCAACGAGTAGTACTTGATTACATCAACCCATCCCCAGCTGATTACGCTGGCGGGATCATTTTCACCAGCATCGACAACTCCCAATTGGAGGGAAGTATACAGTTCAGACGAAGGCATTGGGGTGGGAAGCATGTTCAAAGCTCGGAAGAAGGTTAAGTATACCGGACTTTCCATTGACCGGATTTTCATCCCCCGGACGTCCTCCACCGTGTTAATCGGCCTGACATTATTAAATATGCTCCGGAATCCAGCGCTCATTAATGCCAAGGTCACAACACCATCATCCAGAGTCTCATTCCGTAGGAACTCACCCACGGGACTATTGAAAACCTGCCTTACATGGGCATGGTCAGTAAACAGGAATGGTAGATCGAAGATCTTCATCGACGGAGCCCAGCCAAGGATGTACGTATGGGCGACACCCGCCAGGTCAATGGCTCCTGTCTGAACCATCTCGGCCAGTTCCCGCTCGTTGGAAGTCAAAGCACCAGAATAGTGTACCTTTACTTGGACTTCACCATTGGTCTCTTCTTCGACGAATCGAGCAAACTGGGCCCACGTATCACCGTAGAATCCACCCTCGGGAGGCTGGCTTGTTCCCAGACGCAAGGTTACCGCGGCCAGGGCGGCGTGACTAAAGGTCAACAAGGCAATGAGGCATACCAGCATAATTCGCTTCTGGCTTTCTAGCACATCAACTCATCCTTTCCTTACCTTGATATGTGTACTGCCCTGAACAAGTGAGTCGCTTACCATCCCTCCTCCAACTTATTTCATGAACAGTGACGGTAAGAAGGTAACAATCGGCGGGAAGTAGGCAATCAGAAACAATACCACTATGATAGCGATCACAAAGGGAACCAAGTCCTTAGCGAACTTGTCGACGGGTAGTCCGCTGATCGCTGAACCGACGTAAAGGCAAGAGCCGACTGGAGGGGTAGCCAGTCCCAAAGCAAATCCAAATACCATGGTGACCGCAAAGTGTACATTATCGATGCCGATCTGCTTGGCAATCGGCAGGAAGATCGGTGTGAAGATTAGGATGCCAGGAATGGGGTCAAGAAAGGTCCCAACAAACACATAGGTGACGAGCATCCCTGCGGTGATCAGCGCTGGACTAGTTGTAACAGACAGAATGAACTCGCCGATGGCCTCCGGCACATCGGCAATTGCCATGACCCAACCAAGAACTACAGCCGCTCCAACGCAAAGCATCACTGCCGCTAAGCGGCTGACGACTTCTTCACAGGCCTCCAATAGGACTGTCAAAGAAGGTGGGTTCTTGCGAACCATGATGCCGCCCACAATGGCTGCGTAGACTACTGATATGTTGGCTGCTTCGGTAGGAGTGACAATTCCCCCTAAGATCCCACCCATGATAATGAGGGGCATCACCAGGGCCGGTCCCCCCTCCCAGAAAATCTTGGCTCGCTGCTTCCATGTCATCGACTCCCGTTTGGGGAACCCTCTGGTTTTGTACAAGCTAATTACCAATTGAGCTAATCCCGACAGGATGCCAGGAATAAAGCCGCCTAGAAATAAGCGAGGCACCGAAGTACTTGAGGCTAGTGCAGCAACCACCATTAGGTTGCTGGGGGGAATAATCACCCCGATGGTTGATGAGGTCACAGTCACCGCTGTTGCATAGCTTTTCGTGTACCCCTCCTCGACCATCGCCGGTATGAGCAGACTGCCTACTGCCGCGGTATCCGCCACTGCAGCACCTGTAATGCCGGCAAAGAACATACTTACCACAATGTTTACATGGGAAAGACCGCCTCGAATATGGCCGACCACAGCCTCAGCACACACAATTAACTTATTGAATAGGGGTGTCAATGACATTAGCGAGCCCGCCAACATAAAGAAGGGGATACACAAAAGGATGAAGTTGTTTGTGCCTCCGAACATTCGTTGTGGGATAATAATCAGGGGGATTCCTGGATGAAGAGCCTTTAGCGTTACCGCCGCGGTGATTCCCATCGAATAGCCAATGGGGACGCCCATGAAGATCAAGAGAAATAGTAGTCCGAGGAGTAACACTGATGTTTGCATCACTGGCCACCTCCGACCTGGTGTGCTCCGGACATTTCCTCGCTTAGGTACTGGGAGAAATGGACTAGCCGGTTTAGGAAGGTCAAGGCGATGCCGATGGGTACTGACCAGTAAACATAATCAAGGCGTAGCTCCATGGCAGCTGAGATTCCTCCCCGACCCGTGTGAACGAATTTCAGGCCCTCCCAAAACAACAGTGCCAAAAAAGC
>JAAZLZ010000315.1 GCA_012799075.1 Bacillota bacterium | reverse complement strand
CCTCGCCCCAACTGGGTTTCTCCAGGAACTGCTTGATGCGGCCGTCCCCGTCGGTGATGACAACCCCATACTCCAGGGGGGTCTCCACCCTGGTCAAAACCAGCGTGGCCAGGGCCCCTTTTTCCCGGTGAAACCTTAGTGCCTCCTGGAGATCAAAGTCCGTGAGGGCATCGCCGCTGATCACCAGGAATGTCTCATTGAGGCAGGAAGCGGCGTTTTTCACGCTCCCCGCGGTGCCCAGGGGCACCTCTTCAACAAAATAGGAAAGGTTGACTTTCCAATTGTAGCCGTCTCCGAAATATTCTTGAATGGCCTCGGGCAGGTAGAACATGGTCACGGCAACGTCGTGGAACCCGCTTCTTGCTAGCAAAGCCACGATGTGTTCCATCATTGGCCGGTTGGCGATGGGCACCATGGGCTTGGGCCGGTCGCAGGTGAGCGGGCGGAGCCTAGTCCCCTTGCCCCCCGCCATGATCACTGACTTCAATGATGCTCCCTCCTCTATTTCTTTAGGAGTTGTTCCAACAGGTTCTCCCCGGTGGACTGGTAGCGCCCCCGGTGGCGACTAAAGAAACTGGCCACCCGGGAGAGGAGCAGCTGCTCTTCCATCTGGGGAGGGGTGAAGGGCCCTTCCCAAGGGGTGCTTTCGTATTCATCCAAGACCTTTTCGTAAATCTCCCCCGTCTTTCTTGCGATCCCCGGCCAGTTGTATTCTTGCACCACCTCCCCATAGGCCCGTTCTTTCAGTTTGGCGGCCAATCCCGGGGCCAACAGCAATGCCAAGATGTTGTCCGCCAGGGACTCATGGTTGCCCGGCAAAGCCTGCAGGCCGTTTTTGCCGTGCTGAATGATCTCGGCAAAGCCCCCCACATTGCTCACCACCACGGGGACTTGGGCCGCCATGGCCTCTAGGGCGACGATGCCGAAGGGTTCATAGAGGCTGGGAAAAACGGCCACATCGGCAACGTGATACAGATTGTTGCGCACATCATCACCGACAAAGCCGGTGAAGTAAATCCGTTCGTAGACTCCCAGCTCCCTGGCCCTCCGCTTCAGGTAGTCCGCGGCGGGACCCTTGCCGGCGATGACAAACTTGCAGTTGGGGTAGCGGGAGAGGATGATGGGCACCGCCTCGATGAGCACCCCCACCCCCTTTTCGGTGACCAGCCTGCCGATGAAGAAGACCATCTTCTCATCGGGGGCAGCGTACTGCCGACGGAACTCGGCCGCATCGGGAGCACTTGGCTGGAAGTCTTCCCTGTTCACCCCGTTGGGGATCACACTCAGCTTGTCTTCCGGCACCTGGAGGAACTGATGGAGTTCGTTGTACATATAATCGCTGCAGCAGATCACGTGCCATGCTTCATAGGTAAGCCACCATTCCACACTGCTGATGTACCTCTGCAAGGGATTGTGCAGGCCATGGTTGCGGCCGTATTCGGTGGCATGGATGGTCGCCAGGAGGGGTCGACGGTAGGCGTGCTTGAGGGCCTTGGCCCCATAGGCCACTAGCCAGTCATGGGCGTGGATGATGTCAAAGTCGACTCCTTTCTCTCGAAGTCCCACCACCCTTTCCATCATGTCCAGATTGAACTGGAAGACCGAGTCTAGGAAATCCAGGGGTTGGGGGGAATACATCTTCAGGCGATGAACCCTGACGCCGTCCATGATGTCTAGTTCCGAACGCTCCACATGGTCGCCGGTGATCACTTCAACTTCATGCCCTTGCTGCACCAATGCCACGGACAAATCGTGGACATGCCGGGCTAGGCCCCCGATGATCCGGGGTGGATACT
>JAAZLZ010000314.1 GCA_012799075.1 Bacillota bacterium | reverse complement strand
GCCATGCCCGTTCTAAACCTTGATAGACTTAGTCTTCACCTCGCGGAACTTTGCGATATTACTACGATACCCTGGAACAACTCTCCCAAAACCCAGCGGGCAGTGAAGGAAACTATGGCCCCCTACCTAAAGGAACTGCCGCAAGCGAGGATTCGGCGTCGGCCCCGGGATCCGACCCCGCTTGGCCACCGGCTTGCCTGCCACCTCCTTAATGTCCATGGTCATGTCAATCGCGCTGGCCCCGGAAATGAAGCTGCCAACGCCAAAGGAATCGGCTCCCGCGGCGGCCAGCTCCCTGATCCTGTCGGGATTGAGTCCTCCTGAGACCAGTATCCGGACGAAGGTGAACCCGGCTTGATCTAGGCGCGCGCGAACTTCCCGCACCAAACCAGAGGTCACTCCCCCCCGCTCCCCGGGGGTGTCAAGTCTTACCGACTGGAGGGCATCACCCAAGGCTTCGGCGACCCGCAAGCTTTCCTCAGCTTCATCCTTGAAGGTGTCAACGAGGATGGTGCGGGGAGCATCGGGGGGCATGATCCGATGGTAAGCTAGGGCCCCTTCAACGGTATCGCCCACGATGAGGAACAGGGCGTGGGGTACGGTCCCCATGGGCTCCAGGCCAGCCAGCTTGGCACCTAGGATGCAGGAGGCGCCATTGGCGCCGCCAATGACGGCGGCTCGCTCCATCACCGGGGCCACCGCGGGATGAACGTGGCGAGCACCAAAGCAGACTACGGGTTTGCCCCCGGCCGCTTCCACGCATTCCCGGGCATTAGTTGCCCAGCCTGAGGAGCTGGCCAGGATCCCCAGCAACGCCGTTTCATAAATGCCGAAATTGCCGTAGGGACCCTCCAGGCGCATGACCACCTCACCCCCGGCAAAGGGCTCCCCTTCAGGCAGCCCAAAAACCTTGACGCCCTTGCCCCGCAACAAGCGGATGCATTCCTCCATCCCACAAAGATAACCCGATCGCCGGGGGAAGATTTCGGCCACAACCTGAGTACCGTCAAGGTTCAGCTCCTCAAGGATTTCGTTGGTCCGAACGAAATACAAATCACTAGTCACACCTGCGTCGATTTCTTCCCCCGTGGCTGAGAACATGAGACGATCCTCGTCTACTTGAAAGGCACTAATCTGATGCAAACGCTTGATCTGTTCCAACCCCGAAACCTCTCCTTTCATCCGACGGGAACGGCCACCGCCCCCGGTGAATCCAGCGGTAGAAATCCCTGGCAATGGTTACGCGGCGGACAAAATCCCTTGTTTCCGCGAAGGGAATCTGATGCCAATCGTCCAGCTCCCCGGACCATTGACCTGTTTCCAGCCATTGGCGCACATTCCCCCGACCAGCATTGTAGGCGGCGAGGACCACCGGCCCCCGGTCGCCGAATTCCTTGTACAGATTGGCCAAGTACCAGGTCCCCAGCCTGATGTTCACTTCGGGGACAAACAACTTGTCTGGCTCAACGGGCCCATCGCCCATTTGGGCGCCAATCCAGCAAGCGGTCTCAGGCATCAGCTGCATTAATCCCCGCGCCCCTTTCTGCGAGACGACGCCAGGTCTGAAGTTGCTTTCCACTTGGATGACCGCCGCGACGAGAAAAGGATCCAGCCGGTTTTCCCCAGCATAGTTGGTAATCTCTGCCTGATAGTCCATCGGATAAAGAAAACGCAGGGCAGGCCCCAGCATTACCATCACCAAGACGAGGACCAGCACGCCGCCCAAGAGATATTTACCCACGTATTGCACCATCCTAGCCCTTACGCTAAAGAGTATGCGTCGCCAATCATTTCCTAATCCCAAGGAGACCGGCCACCATCACTTCCGCTGTGGCTGTGTTGGTGGCTAAGGGAACGTTGTGCACATCACACACCCGCATGAGGGCGGTAATGTCCGGTTCATGGGGTTGGGCGGTGAGGGGATCGCGAAGGAAGATCACCGCATCCACTCTCCCGGCAGCCACCTCCGCCCCTATTTGCTGATCGCCCCCATAGGGGCCCGACTGCATCTTCACCACGGGCAGACCCGTTGCCTCTTCCACTACCTTCCCCGTTGTTCCCGTAGCTATCAGGCTGTGCCTGGCGAGGAGCTCCCCGTGCCTTTTGACAAACAAGACCATGTCAACCTTCTTTTGATCATGGGCGATCAAGGCAATCCGCACTCCACTCCCCCCAAATCCTTTGCACCTGTTCCCAGGTCTCCCTTTTGGTCCGACTGTTATCAATTACATAATCGGCTCGGGATACCTTCTCCTCCAGGGGCATTTGCGCATCAATTTTTCGCTTTGCCTCTGCAAGGCTGATTCCATCCCGCTGCATGAGCCTTTGCAGCTGGGTTTCCTTGTCAGTATAGACCAAAACCACCCGTTCTACCAAGTAGAAGGCCCCCGCCTCGTACAGCAGGGGGATGTCCACCAACAGGACCCGATGATGGGACCGGTTTTGGGCGATCAACCTGGCCAGGCACTCTAGAATCGGGGGATGGGTGATGCTGTTTAGCCGAGCCCGAGCCTCCGCCGAGGAAAAGACAATCTTCCCTAGTTTGTCCCGGTCAAGCTGACCGTCCTTTAGGATTTCCGGACCAAAGGCCTCAGCTATCTCGGCCAAAACCGGACTTCCCGGTTGGACGATCCTGCGGGCGATCTGATCGCTGTCAATGAGATATGCGCCTAGCTTGACGAACATGGCAGCCACAGTGCTCTTGCCCGTGCCAATGCCGCCTGTCAGTCCGACAACCAAAGTTTCCATCAGCATCCCTCCCATCAAAGGAGCCGGAAAGCACCTAGTCCCGCCAGGATCAGTCCCGGCAGCATGCCAAGCACGGGACGGTGCCTGAGGGATAGGGACCAGGCATCCCCAAGGAGCAGGCCAAGGGTTACAAAGCCAAATTTGGCCAGCACCACCAGGGGTACGATGAGCCAGGTGGAAAAGCCCGACATGGCGATTCCCAATCCCGCGGCCATGGCGTCTAGAGCCAGGGCAATCCCCAGCAAGAAGGCCTCCTTGCAGCTTAGGACGCCGGAACAATCCATGTCCGCCCGCACAGGCTCCCTCATGATATGGATGATGAGGCCAAAGGGCCGCAGGTGAAGGGCCATTACCCACTCAAGTTCCGTCTGACCCTGCAAGTTGGGGACATGCTCCCTTTGGGACCGGTTCGTGATCATAAGCCAAATCCCTGCGATAATGAGCAGCCCCGCCCCCACCTGCCGGGCATAGGGTATGTACTGGGCGATCAGATTACCCGCGGCCATAGCGGCCCAGATGCTGACCCCCGAAGCGACACTGACGATAATCAAAGACAACAAGGGCACCCGGATCTTGCGCAAACCGTAGGCAACCCCCGCTCCAAAGCCGTCCATGCTGAGGGCCGCGGCAAACAACATGGCTGAAAAGACCTCCAAGCTAATCGCCTCCCCGATGATGATCCTCCTCCATCATACGGGGCTGGCAGGTTAACGGTGTCTGTTATGACTGGCATCGGGGGCAAAAACAGCTGCTTCGCCCCCCGATCTTGATCCTTTCCAGGGGAGTCTGGCAGACAACGCAAGGTTCTCCCCCTCGGCCATACACCTTCAGTTCATTCTGATAGGCGCCTTGTTTACCTTCCGCATTAACGTAGTTGCGCACCGAAGTGCCTCCCGCGATCAAGCTTTCCCGGAGGACAGCCCGGATGGCCCGATGGAGCCGCCGGACTTCCTTGGCCGACAGACTGCCTGCCATGCGATCGGGCCGAACCTTGGCGCGAAAAAGACTCTCATCGGCATAAATATTGCCCAGGCCGGCGATGTGCTGCTGATTAAGCAGCAAGGCCTTGATGGGAGTCCGGCGGCCTTGACAGATTTCGGCCAGCCGCTGGCCGGTAAACTCCCGGGATAAGGGTTCAACGCCAAGTCCTCGGGGATAGTCCCCTCCCCGAGGCAGCCAATCGATGGTGGCAAACTTGCGCTGGTCCACCAGCCAAAGCTCCTCATCCCCGGAAAGGGCAAGCTTCAAGGTAAGGTGCTTCGGCGGCGGGCTGCCGGCTTTGACCACCAGGAGCTGGCCGGTCATGCGCAAGTGGAAAACAAGCTTGGCAGCCTTAAGCTCAAGGATCAAGAACTTCCCCCTTCGCTTTACCCCGGTAAAAACAGCCCCTGTCAAACCCCGGGCCAACTCTTCAGGGGAGGTGTTCCGAAGGGCCTTTCGCAGGCAGAGCTGAACTCCTTTCACCTGCTTCCCGATGATCCTGTCGGCCAGGATGCGGCGAATGGTCTCCACCTCAGGCAGTTCCGGCAATTCACATCCCTCCCCGGTAGGGAGCAGTATCGCGCCAGTTCTCGCCCACCTGAATGTCAACCACCAGGGGCACCACCAGATGCAAATCGTTTTCCATCACTTCCCTAACCAGCCGGGCCAGCTGGTCAACCTCATGGGGCGGCACTTCAAAGACCAGCTCATCATGGACTTGCAGGAGCATCCGAGCCTGGAGCTGGGTCTCTTTCATCTTGCCGTGAATGCCGATCATGGCCAGTTTCATGATGTCAGCCGCCGTCCCTTGGATGGGGGCATTCATGGCCATTCGTTCGGCAAACTGGCGACGGGCCCAGCTTTTGCTGTTTAGCTCCGGCAGATAGCGGCGACGGCCAAACAGGGTGGTCACATAGCCCTTCTCCCGCCCCTCCTTGATTGTCTCATCGATGTATGTCTTCACTCCCGGATAGCGGGCGAAGTACCTGTCGATGTAGTCCTGGGCCTCGGTGCGGCTAAGACCCGTGCCCTTGGCCAATCCGAAGCTGCTGATGCCATAGATGATCCCGAAATTAATCGCCTTGGCCCGATCGCGAAGTTCGCTGTCGACTTGGTCCATAGGTACGCCGAACACTTCCGCGGCTGCCCTGGCATGAATGTCTTCTCCCTTCCGAAAGGCGTTTGTCAACCCCTCGTCTTTGGACATGTGGGCCAGCACCCGAAGTTCAATCTGGGAGTAGTCCGCGGTGAGGAGCTGCCACTTGGGCTCCCCGGGGATGAAGGCCTGGCGGATCCGGCGGCCAAGGGGCGTCCGCACCGGAATATTCTGTAGATTGGGTTCGATGCTGCTAAGCCGACCCGTAGCCGTCACCGTCTGTTGAAAGGTGGTATGGATCCGGCCCGTCTTGGGGTGAATCAGGGCTGGGAGAGCATCCACATAGGTCGACTTCAGTTTGGCCAGCTGGCGATATTCCAACAGATGCACGGCAATTTCATTCTCCTCGGCTAGTTCCTCCAGAACTTCGGCGCTGGTGGAAGGCCCGGTCTTGGTCTTCTTGAGCACCGGCAGCGACAGCTTGTCAAACAAGATCACCCCAAGCTGCTTGGGCGAATTGATGTTGAAGGGCTCCCCGGCAAGGTGGTAGATCCTTTCGGTCAGCTCCTCTAGCTCCTTCTCCATCTCCACCGACAGCACCTCAAGATGCTCCCGGTCCACCGCAACTCCGCTTGCCTCCATCCCAGCCAAGACGGGAACCAACGGCATCTCCATGTCCTGGTAAAGTTTGAGCAGGCCTGCGTCGGCAAGGCTCTTCTCTAGTCTTTCGGCAAGGGGGCCGATGAAGCCGACAAGCTCGGTCTCAGAGGCTTCTGCCCCGGGACTGCCCTGCCCGAACCGCTCGCAAAGCTCGCCGAGGGACAAGCGACCATCGCCGGGAGAGAGAAGATATCCGGCCACCATGGGATCGGAGATAATCCCCCGGACAGGGCACCTTGAGGAATGTAGGGCCAAGAGTTGAGCCTTGGCATTATACATAACCTTGGGCCGCTTCGGGTCGGCCAGCACCGGCCCCCATTTGTCCAGAACCTCATTCCATGCGCCTTCTTGCAGGCGGCAATAGAATCCCTTCGTCCCCGTTCCCATGGCCAAGGCCAAGGGCCGGGCATCCAAGGGGTCCCCCTCCCACCAGAAATGAACCACCAGCGGCCCGTCGGCAGGCAGGTAGTCCACATCCGGAACCTGGTCCAGCGCCACCGCCGCAGGAGGAGATGCTACTACGGAAGAAGGGGCATCCGCAAAGCCATATCTTTCCTCCACCCTTCGCCAAAGGGTTTGGAATTCCAGCTGAGCAAAAAGGTCCCGCAGCCGTTCCTCATCGGGCGGAGCCAGATGACAGTGGCCAGGATCCACCCCAACGGGGGCATCCCGGCAAATGGTCGCCAGTTGTTTGCTGAGCAGGGCCCGCTCGCCGTGTTCACCCATCACCTGAGCAAATCTTCCCGAGAGCTTATCGACGTTGGCCACGATCTCTTCCACGCTGCTATATTTCTGCAAGAGCTTGACCGCCCGCTTAGGCCCGATTCCGGGGACGCCGGGCATGTTGTCCGACGGGTCTCCCACCAGCCCTTTATAATCGGCCACTTGATGGGGGCCAACGCCGAATCGCGCCTTGACGGCTTCTTCGTCCATATCATCCACATTGGTGATCCCCCGCCGGGTGAATAAGACCCGGGCATGGTCATCCACCAGCTGCAGGCAATCATTATCCCCCGTCACGATGTAGACCTGATAGCCGGCCTCTTTGGCTCTTTCACAAAGGGTGCCGATGATATCATCGGCCTCATATCCATCCAGTTCTGCTTGGCTCCAGCCGAAGGCCTCCACCAGCTCCTTGACCCGCTCCACCTGGCCAATGAGTTCATCGGGGGTTTCCGAGCGGTTGGCTTTGTAGTCCGGGAACTGCTCATGACGAAAAGTGGGTCCTTTCTTGTCAAAGGCCACCACCAAACAATCGGGATCTTGTTCCTGGAGGAGGCGCAGGAGCATGGAGGTAAACCCATAAACAGCGTTGGTATGCTCCCCGCTGTTTGTCGTCATGGTCGGCAGGGCATAGAAGGCCCTGTAAAGCAGGCTATGTCCGTCCACCAGGAAGAAGGTCTTCCGCAACAATATCGCCTCTTTTCCTTCTAGTCGGCAAAAACAGCCATAATCGCCGTCTAATGCCTGATACGCCTACAATTGCTGGCAGGTTTGACCCCTGCCTTGGCGAATTGCAGAAACACAGAGATTATTCCACCCAGCCTTTCTGGAAAGGGGTTCACATCATGCAACAAAGAAAGCTCTTTGCTGTAATTAGCATCTGCACCTTGCTGGTTTTTCTTGCTCCCCTGGCCGTTAGGGCCAACGATCTTGACGGCCATTGGGCCAAACAGGATCTAGAGCAGCTAGCAGACAAAGGAATCATCCTCCCCTATCCCGACGGGACCTTTGGACCGAACGATGTGGTCACTAGGGGAGATTTCGCCAAGATGGCGGCTAAGACCTTCGACTATGGTCCATCGTCCCGATCGAGCTTTGCCGATGTTGAAGGTCATCCTGCCCAAAATTACATCTCCGGTCTGGTCCAGGCGGAAGTCCTGCCCAAGGAAGAATTCTTCCATCCCGATGACCCCATCACCCGGGGAGAAGCCGCGGACATGGTCATCGCGGCCTTGGGGCTAAGGGAGGCTTCCCAGCACCTATCTAAGAGCTCCAGCACCTTCCAAGATGTGGAGCCGGAACATCCCCAAAGGGGGGCCATTGAGCTAGCCAATGCCCTTGGGGTTTTGCCCCCCGCCTTCACCAACCGCTTCCATCCCGAAAGCCACCTGACCAGGGGAGAAGCTGCGGCTATGCTAAACAGCTCCGGCGCCTTGTCGATCACAAAAGGCTCCGTCGCCTCGGTCAACAACTACTTTAGTTCCCTGACGGTCAATACCCTCGAGGGAACGAAGATGGAGCTCACCCTTCAGCCTGATACGACCATTTTCCGGAACAACGTTCCCTCCCAGCTGCAAAACATCCTGAATGGCGACCGGATCCAGGTCATCGCCTCGGAGGAAGGGCCTCGTTTCATCCAATCCCATGGAATCGTCACCGAGTCGGATGTTTTGACCAAGGTGAGCCAGCTGACCGGCAATCTGCTGAGCCCCCGGGAAATTAAGGCCATCATGGGCGGGAAGTGGAACGAAGCCGATGAGGGCCTGCGGCTGACCCTTTACGATCAGTTGGTGGACCTGGGCTTCACTCCCGTTGAGGCGGAGCTCATCTTGCAGAAGGACTGGCAAACCCTGCAGCAGGTAAGTAAAGAAGCCTTTTTCACCGCCTTGATCGATAAGCTAGGCGGGCTCCCTGCCTATCCTGGAGGGATCCCTCTGCCAAGTTCGAACGTGGACAGCAATCTATTGCAGCAGGGCCTGGCTGATTTGGCCCAGCGACTCTTGAACGGGAGGCTCCTCAACTGAGAGCTCCCCGTTCCAGTATAGGTGGAGCTCCTGTCGATGCTCTTTCCAACAGAGTGTGAGCATGGGCAATTGTTCTGCCAGCATGGCCGCGGAAACAAAGATGCGGTCCTTCCGGATTACCCCGGGCAACCGGTGATCCCGACCTAAAAGGGCGGTGGCGCTTTGGTGATCCCAACCCAGGCTCAGCCCCAGCTTTCCTGCCAGGGGCCGCAAGGGCACCAAGGCCCCGCCCTGTCCCAGAAAAGACTTATCTGTAAGGATCTCACCGTTTAGAAACACCCTAGGCTGAACCAATTCAACCTGACGCTCACCTTCCTGCCATGGGACCCAAACTCCCAAATGCTCCACCAGCTGCCTGCGGGACAGATAGGCCCGGTTGGCCACAATCAAGAAGTCGTCCACTGGGGTTTGATCGACTAACAAACGGCGAGCATCTC